>DATEMG010000562.1:0-24400 GCA_035275805.1 Blastocatellia bacterium | reverse complement strand
GTGGCGGCCTGAATCTACCGCACAGGCTCTATGGCGAAGCGAGCGAACAGGTTGCCGCCACCCTTGTCCCAAGCGTCCCTGGGATATGCAAACGTTACTTTGTAGCGCCGCGTGCATAAATTCAACATACAAGCGAGCGTGCTTTACTTTGAGTGACGCTCGCTACCGCTCGCGGTACTGATCCATACACACATTTTTATTCCTCTAGAACTTAAAGGTCGCCCACGCCGCCGCATAGTCCACTGATCGCCTGGGCGGCGCCGCCTTGGTCAGAAAGGGGCCGGCGAAGAAATGGTCATAGGCGACGGACAACGAGAGATGGCGGTTGACCTGCCAGTAGGCGCCTACCGATGATTGGGTTCCCACGTAGCGCGCTGGGTTTCCTCGCCCTGGGACCAATAAGTTGACGGGTAATCCATAGACGCCGTCGTTAAGGCTTGTCCGCCAAAAGAAATCGTTATCAAGAATGACCTTGAGTGACTTCGTAATCTGCAACCCCACGTGCGGATCGATCTGGATAATATTGGAAGGCCCGTTCAGATTTACCACACCCTGACCATAATAGAGGCCGGTCGTGAATAGCGGGCTGAAAGTCCCCAACGGCGCATTTGGATTACCGCTATCGCCGCTCGCAACAGCGGCTGTCAATCCAAGCCGAGGTTGAAAACGCGCGGATCGAAAAGTGTATCCTGTGTCGTGTGCGGTAGCCCAGGCTCGGAGCCCGCCGTCGCCGAAGGCCCCCAACTGAAGCGTCGCCTCACTGTTGTAGTCCAATCCCCCTCGACTGCCCCAGAATCGCGTTCCTACCGTATGGCGCCGCTCACGACCCACTCCTTTGTCAAATACCGCCTGCTTTCGGTCTAAGCCAAGATAATAAAGGTCAATGTTCCCACCTTTTGTCTTGGGCAATGGCCGGACGGCGTATACGCCCCAGAAGGTCGTGGCGGCGTCGGGCGGCGCATCGAAAAAACCGGTCCCGTTCAGCACGGGCTTTGAGGCGAACGCGCGCACGTCCCACGGAGCCTTTTTCCATATGAGAGCGATTGCGTCGAATGCCAGGCGAACATTGGGTCCTTCTCTGGGGTCCACAAGCCGGCCTGAGCCGAATAAGAATTCCTGCCGCCCAAGCCGCATGACCAGGGAATTCTCTTTCTCCTCCGCCGCGGTGATATCAGCGAACGCCTGTATGAAAAAGAGCTTGGACTCATCAATAACCGGCCGCGGACCGCCATTTCTTCCCTCTTCGATAGCGCTCGTGAGCTGCGAAAAGAACCGAATGCGACGGTTCATATGATAATCGCCATAAACTGAGAGCCGCTGTAAGAGATATCCGTTCCCATCCTGGGGACCCGCGCCCCAGAAGGCGTTGCGAAATCCTTCGTACCACTCGCGCGCTTCACCGCCGATTGTCAGAAAGCTATCGTCGCGCGATCCGAGTCGCACATATTTCAGAGAGTCCAAGCGATCCCGCCTGCAGGCTTTGTCGCGAAGGTAGCTGTAATCTTCGTCCTGTCGGAGCACCTCATAGGCCGGCGGATTGGGGCAGGTCGACTGAGCTTGCAAGCTCATTTCTCCCAGCCCCCCCAGAACTATGAAAAGCCAGAACGCCGTTGTAACAAGTCGGCTTGAAGCCATCTCGTACCAGTCGCGATGATCAGCGGAGCCTGCTCAATCCTTCCTCAGGCCGGATGCGTTCATCGCGGCAGCGCGGCGCCGGCCAACAATTCTCTTCTCTGCGCATAGAGCGCCTCGACTTCCCTCCCCCCTTCAACCCAGGCATGTCCGTCTTGACCGGGTAGCCGATGCCTGTTTGCAAGTAGGCAAGATGGTCGAATCTTCTTTTGCTGGAAAAGCCTCGTTGAATTGCAAGCCTCTGGCCAAAGTGGACGCAGGCTCGGCCAATAGCGACTAAATGTTTGGCGGGAAACCTGATGACGGCGCGTCAGGCATCCATCAAACGTCTGCCAATTCGTGAGGAAGACCGAAAGTTTCACCGGCCATTAGGCCGCAGGCCTGACGATCATCCCCGGTTAAGCAGATAAAGCCCATCAACCAAGCCTGTATTTTCAATTTGAGTCTCACGTATCGCGCTTGTACATCACGTCTTAAATATGTCCACCCGAATTCTTCAAATCAAACACATATTGCGCGGAGCCTTGTTATAGGAAAGGCGCCGAACCGGTCGCTATGCATTAAGCGATGGCCGCGCCGCTTGATAAAGTCATTGAAGAAATCCACGCCATCCAAAATGAGGCCTGCTCAAAAAAGCGGATTGACGCCGATCCTTTTCTGATTTTATCCGCGATAATCCGCGCCCGTCCGCGTCATCAGCGTTCTATTATGGAAATGCGCTCAAGTTGTCCCCGAAACCTTCGTGAGCGAGTCGGTCGGCCTGAATAACTCGGCGTGACGCGCGACGAAGTCGCGGCAGCTTGTCGCGCGCGTTCCAGTTATCGCTTCGACATTATGCGTGAGACGGTCATACCGATTGGCGGCATGGAGGCGGGCCATAGTGAGTAGGTGTTCAAAAACATGTTCGGGCAGATTGCGGCTGCGAAGCTCCTGGTCACGCCATTGTTCCAGCGGGACATCAACATAGGTGATGGTTCGACCGAGCGCGGCTGAATATTCCGACGCCAGGGCATGCATGTCCTGGGATCGCGGCCCGGTCAGTTCGTAGACCTTGCCTATGTGAGAAGTTGGGTTTGCCAGGATGGTCGCGATTACCTCCGCCACATCCTCGGCGTCAACCGGCGACGTTCGCCCGGCGCCGAAGGGCAGCCGGATCTTGGCGTCCCTGGCGATTGATTCCGCGGCCCAGTCCAGGAAGAATGGGCTCTGAAGGAAGACCGTGGGCCGGACATTTACGACGGGTAGTCCCGACCAGTTCAATACCTGCTCGCTGAGCCAGTGCTGCCGCTGCTGGTCAGAGTCCGTCATATTGGTCAGGCTCATTTGCGATACGGTCATCTGCGAGATGTTGACGAACACATCCAGGGCGCCATGCTGACGCGCCGCGGCCGCGGCGCTGACTGTGGCCTCCAAATATGACTTAGACAAGCTCATGCCGAAGTAAATGCTCTGGCAACCCGCCAAAGCGCGCGCGACATCTTCTGCGCGGGTGAGGTCTCCGACCACGACTTCGGCGCCGAGCGTCCGTAGCGCATCGGCGCGTTCATCTTCGCGCCTGACAAGCGCGCGAACCGGCAGGCCGCGCCGGAGAAGCGTTTCCACAACCATGCGACCAACCCCGCCGACGCGGCCGGCGGCGCCTGTGACAAGAATAGGACCAGGAATTAACATAAACATTGCTCCAATCTTTGCGGCGCCGGCAGCCTGGCATAGCAGGCGTCGGGAGCGCGCTCCAGCTCAATTGATTTTCGGGAAAAGCTCGCGGGATGTTTTCGAGCGATTTTACATGTCCTTGCGTACCGTCTCAACAAGAGATCTCGCCTCTGTGCAGTCAGGTACTGACGCGTTCGGTTGCAAGACGTTAAGCTCTCCTGTTGTTGAACATTCTCCGTTCAACCCTCGCGATCTCCCCGCAAGTTTCGCTCACCCGAAGGTTGCAGAGGAACTGATGGGATTTTTCGGGCGAATTGAACCGCGTAAAGTTTGATGAAGCCGATGACACAGCATAACGAAATAGTGTTTCTGTTCGACGTTGACAACACGCTGTTGGACAACGACAGGGTGACGGCCGACCTGCGGCGTTATTTAGAAAAGAGGTTCGGGCCGGAGGTACGCGACCGATACTTCACCATCTTCGAGGAGTTGCGCGCAGAACTCGGTTACGCCGATTACCTGGGGACGCTGCAGCGCTATCGGCTCGAAGCCGCGTGCGACCATGGACTGCTGATGGTGTCCGAGTACCTGGTGGATTACCCGTTCGCCAACCGCCTATACCCCGGCTCGCTCGACACGCTGGAGCATGTGCGCCAGTGGGGGCCGACGGTGATCCTCTCGGACGGCGACGTGGTCTTCCAGCCGCGCAAAGCGCGGCGGTCAAGTTTGTGGGACGCCGTCGAAGGGCGCGTGCTGATTTACATTCACAAAGAGCTGATGCTTGATGACGTTGAGCGGCATTACCCGGCTCGCCGCTACGTGATGGTAGACGACAAGCTGCGAATACTCGCCGCAATGAAAAACGTCTGGGGAGACCGGCTGACTACCGTGTTCCCGCGCCAGGGCCATTACGCGCTCAACCCCGAGGTCGTCGCCGCTTACCCTTCGGCCGACATCACCATCGAACGCATCGGCGAGTTAGTAAATTTCGACCTGTCTGATTTCATTCGCTGATGATGCATTTATTTTTCCTGTTACTAACAGATTTTGTGGTTGTGGCTATTGCGTGAGCCCCGGAGGGGCGAAATGTTTATAGCAACGTGGGCGAGTTTATTTTTAGCCCCATCGGGGCGACATCCTCTTTGGGCAGATGTCGCTCCTGACGGAGCTTGGACGAATTATTTCCTCATTACTATAAACATTTCGCCCCGCCGGGGCGCCGCCACAAGATTCGTTAGTACCAGCAACATTCTACGGCGGTGAATATGGCAAATCCCCCCTTCAAGTCACGCGCGCCTATGTACGGTCATGTACCGACACGTTCGGGCACAGGGCGTTAGGCTTCACTGGATGATATGGCCTATCAACCGATAGAAGACTACGGAGTAATAGGAGACACTCAGACAGTGGCTCTCGTGGGAATTAACGGATCAATCGATTGGTTCTGTTTTCCCAGATTCGACTCTCCGAGCGTCTTCGCCGCCATCCTCGATGATAAGAAAGGCGGACATTACAAGATCTCGCCGGTAACCGATGTGACCTCTCACAAACAGCTTTATTGGCCGGAGACAAATGTCCTGATCACGAGGTTCCTCTCGCCAGACGGAGTCGCCGAAATCACCGATTACATGCCCATCGGCAGGGATACAAAGGCGCCTGGAAGCCGGCAGGTGGTGCGCCGTGTCCAGATGGTGCGCGGAAGTATGGCTTTCAGGTTGGAGTGCTACCCGGCCTTCAACTACGCGCGTGATCCCCATGTAACCAGCCTTACCGTAGAAGGGGCCGCGTTCCATGCGCCTGGAATCAGCCTGGGATTGGCTTCGGCGGTTCCTCTGAAACAAGACGGGAACGGCGTCTTCGCCGAATTTACGCTGCAAGAGGGGCAAACAACCGCCTTCGTGCTCAAAGAAGTCGCATGCGGCGCCGGTTGCGGCCTCACCATGTCTGAGCGAGAGTCGTCGGATGATTTCAAGAGAACAGTCGAATATTGGCTTCGCTGGATCTCAAAATGCACGTACACCGGCCGCTGGCGCGAAATGGTGCATCGCTCCGCGCTGGCGCTCAAGCTGCTCACCTATGAGCCGACGGGCGCGATTGTCGCGGCTCCAACTTGCAGTCTGCCGGAAGCGATCGGGGGCGGTCGCAACTGGGATTACAGGTACACCTGGATTCGAGACGCCGCCTTCACGCTCTACGGACTGCTCCGGATAGGATTGACCGAAGAGGCCGCGAGGTTCATGGACTGGATAGACGCCAGATGTCACGAGCGGAATCCCGACGGGTCCCTGCAGATTATGTATGGAATCGATGGGCGCCATGTGTTGGCGGAGGAGACCCTCGATCATCTGGAAGGTTACAAGGGGTCTCGCCCGGTGCGAATCGGGAACGGAGCTTACGATCAACTGCAGTTGGACATATACGGCGAGTTGATGGATTCGGTCTATCTATACAATAAATACGGAAGCCAGATTTCATCGGAACTCTGGTCGGAACTCAGACAGCTGATCAACTGGATCAGCGATAACTGGGGGCGGGAAGACGAGGGGATCTGGGAAACTCGCGCAGGTCGGCGCCATTTCGTCTATTCCAAGCTCATGAGCTGGGTCGCCGTTGATCGTGGCTTACGGCTGGCTGACAAACGGTCGTTCCCCGCCGACCGGGAAAAGTGGTTGAAGGTTCGCGACCAGATCTATGAGGAGATTATGGCCATGGGATGGAACCCCCAGCGCCAGGCGTTCGTCCAGTATTACGGGAGCGAAGCTCTGGACGCCTCGAATCTGATGATGCCGCTTGTTTTCTTCCTCGCCCCCGCAGACCCCAAAATGTTGAAGACTATCGACGCGATCAATCAACCGCCCGAGAGGGGCGGGCTGGTCTCCAACAGCCTGGTCTATCGCTACAACAGGAAAGAAGTGAGCGACGGACTTGAAGGCATTGAGGGGACGTTCAACCTCTGCACCTTCTGGCTCGTCGAAGCGCTCACGCGCGCGGGGCGGGTGGATAAGACTCGGCTGGATGAAGCGCGATTGATCTTCGAGCGGATGCTGGGTTACGCGAACCATTTGGGGTTGTACGCGGAGGAAACCGGCCCCAGCGGCGAGGCGCTGGGAAATTTCCCGCAGGCCTTTACGCATCTGACCCTCATCAGCGCCGCATATAATCTGAATCGAACCCTCGACGAGAGGAGATAACAGACCTGGTTCCTTTCGCCTCATGCGCCGCCTGCTAGAAATCGGGCCTCGGCCAGGTCCAGTTCGTGTTCAATCTGGCGGAGCAGTTCATCGTTGATGCGGCCTTCATTGCGAAGGCGAATGGCGGTTCGTCGTTCGACATTGAGGAGTTCGCGCGACAGTTCGACAGAGCGCCTGTGGCGCGCGGAGTGGAATGGCGTAGCTCCGGCAATGACAAATGACAAATGAACAATGGAAAATGAACAATGAAACCGCCTCAAAATTTCTACCTGAACGCTTACTTCCTCTTTGAGTAGTCAGGGCTACCAGCGCACCCCGACTCCCAGCACTCCTCCCCATCCGTCATATTCGCCCGGGAAGAGAGGATTCGCCGGTGGGCCGATCCTGCGTTCCTGAGCCAGGATTACGGCCACACCGATGTTCAACCAGCGATCGCCCATGATCCGTCTGATCACGCCGCCACTGTAGTCGAACCCGCCCGTGTTTATCGTCCCGGGGGAAAACGCGGCGTCCGGTAATCCCCTGCTGGTATACGCCCAACCAAATTGAAGTATGGTCGAGGAGTTCAGCGAGTATAGGGCGCCGGTGCGGAATGAGCGCACGTCGAAGGCGTCCAGGTTCAGCGTGACAAGCGCCTGACCACTCTCTTCGGCTCTGACGACAATCCGCTGAAAGTCCGCTGTGTAATCGTAGAAGCGGAAGTCCGAAAAGAGACGCAGCTTGTCTGTAGCCATGACTTCGAAACCGCCCTCAGCGATGGCCGGCGGCTTCAACCTTACAGTGACTGCCGTGTTTAGCGGAATGATTTGCGCGGCGCCTGACGGGCCTGGAACCAGAACAAAGGTTTTCAGACCCCCTTCAAGGTTATAACTCCGTTTGGTCTTGTAATTGATCCCGAAGCTAAGTCGCGCGGTCGGGCGATAGAGCGCCCCAACGCTCGCGCCCGGCGCGCCGATCGAATCTACCTCCAGCCGATCCTGTAGAATGATTCCGCGCTGGGCGAGGGTTGGATTAGGGCGCGCCAGGTCGACAAATCCTCGTCCGAAGATGAACGAACCGCCGACCGACAGCTTCCGGTGAAGCTTCATTGCGACGCCTGCCGCCCAATCATTCGACGCCACTCGGGTGTCGAAGAATGTTGCAAGCGGCCCTAAGGACGGCGGGTCTTTGATCTTGCTCTGGAAACCGAAGATGGTGTAAGAGCCCCAGCCGAACGCAAATTTCCGATCGCCGCGCGTGTAGGTAGTTTCACTCGCCCAATTGAGGGGCGGGCCAACACGCGTATCCGAAGTGATACCCTGCGCCGGCCCGGGCAGGAATCTCTCCCGGCGATAATGGTATGTCAACAATTGAAGCGATCCGTTGAAGCGCCATCGGCCTTTGTCTGAAGGAGCTGTCTGCCCGTTGTTACGAAACGGTATATCCGTCAATCCCGCCACGTTGTTACGAATGAAGAAATTGTCCTCGTCGGTGCGCGCATTGCCCGCGCCGCTCGTCCCCACCGGGATTCCGACGGGCATGTTGATGACCTGAGCCTTGGCCACCGGGCCGAGCATGAACGCAAATACGAGAACAAGACTCGACGTTCCAATCCGTTTTCGAAGATTCGGCGACTGTTTCGCAAAGAACCTGAGATTCATCCCTCTCCTCTTTTTTCCCTGAACGGCTTTTTGAGGCCGCGCGAGCTCACGGGAATTGTAAATGTTTGGCCTGGCGAGCGCCTTACAGGCCTTCTTTCTGATTGCTCCTTCTGACGATTATCGGCCAGCATTCTCACATCAACTTGTCGAGAGTGATCGGCAGATCGCGGACGCGCTTGCCTGTCGCATGGAAATCTGATTTGTTATTCATAGTTTAGCGTCCGGTTGTGAGAACGGCTCGAAACCTCGCCTTACCGCTTATCATGTGATCGTAGGCCTCGGACGCGCGCTCCAGCGGAAAGATCTCGGTCATAGCGCGCACCCCCGTTAGCGCGCTGAACGAAAGCGTGTCCTGCGAATCGATGGACGCGCCGGATGGCCAGCCCAAGATAGACCGACGCCCCGCGATGAGCAGACTTGCCGGCGCTTCTAGAGGTTCGTCGGCGACGCCGAGGACGATGAGCTTCCCGTTGACGCCGAGACCTCCCAAGATCGTGTTCATCGCTTTGCCGCTCGTCACAGTCGCAAGGATTACCCTGGCGCCGCCGAGCTTGGCCAGTTCCGCCGCTGCATCCTGCGCCTGACTGTCGATGTATCGCCACGCGCCGAGTTTCTTGGCCAGCGGTTCTTTATCCATTCCTCGCGCAACGGCGACAGTCTTGAACCCCATCTTCGAAGCGAACTGAACGGCCAAATGACCGAGTCCCCCCACACCCAATACGGCGACCGTTTCTCCGGGCCGCGCGCCGCTGTTGCGAAGAGAGTTGAAGGTGGTGACACCAGCGCACATCAGAGGTCCCGCGTCCACGGCTGAAAGCCCCTCCGGGATCAGCGCCAACACTCCAGCGGGAGCGATCATGTATTCGGCATAGCCGCCGTCGTATGCGATGCCGGGAACTTGAAATGCGATTTGGCAGGTTACGAAGTCTCCGCGACGGCAAGAATCGCAGCGCCCGCAGTGTCCGCCGTGCCAGCCGACTCCGACCCGCTGGCCTGGCGCCCACCCGGCGACGCCCACGCCGACCGCGTCGATGATTCCGGCGATCTCATGTCCCGGAACTCGCGGGTATTGGATGCCCGGCCAGGTTCCCTCTTTTGTAAATGAGTCGCTGTGGCAGACGCCACAAGCCTCCACCTTGAGGCGCACGAATCCGGCCCCAGGCGCCGGGATTTCGCGTTCAACAATCTCAAGTGGGCCATTCGCCTCGGCGATTTGCGCCACACGCATCCTTGGCATGGTTCCTCCGATTCATGTAGGCAGTCCGACGGCTCGAAGGGCTGCCTGCTCTGACTCGCGGCTATGGGGTGATGGACCTCCACCACAGAGCAATTAACGTTCCAGGTGTCTGGCGACTAATGAGAAGGCTTCGAGCGGGCCCTGCGCGGATCTGAAGGATTCTGATGGACAGGAGCGAGACGGATTGTCCAAGCGTGATACGCGAAGATCGCATAAGGGAAATACACGCGGACCAATCTTTTTTGAGAATTAAACAGCGCCATAGTGTGGCTTTTCTCCTTAGCGACCTTTGCGCCTTTGCGCCTTTGCGAGAAATGAGTGTACTCATTCAGGCGGCGGTTCTCGCCAAGGCGCAAAGGCGCAAAGGTCGCTAAGGAGAGCCTTCTACTTCCGTCTGTTCCCCCATTCCCGTTGGTTCTGTATTTTCTTGTAATTCGTCGGGTTCTAGAATGCCGCCTTCATCATCGTCAGGCCCCTCGCGTCGCCTGTTCATTAGATAGTAGAGGCTCGGCAGCGCCAGCAGTGTGAGGAACAGCGTCGATAACAGTCCGCCGACCACCACCGTGGCGAGCGGCCGCTGGACGTCGGAGCCGATGCCCGTCGCCCTGGCCGCCGGGATCATCCCGAGCATCGCCACGACGATCATCATCAACACCGGGCGCATCTGCTTGAGCGCCCCTTTAATGACCGCCTCTCTGACTCCGAGCCGGGCGGTTTCGCGCTGGCGGTTGATCTCCGCGACCACCAGCACGCCGCTCATCACCGCCACGCCGAAAAGCGAGATGAAACCGACCGCCGCCGACACGCTCAGGTTGACGCCACGAACCCAGAGCGCGACCACGCCGCCGACGAGCGAGAACGGCACGCTCATCATCACCAATCCCGCATGGCTAGCTTTGCCGAAGGCCGAGAAGAGCAGCCCGAAGATCAGCGCTATCGTGACCGGCAGGATCAGGTACAATCGCCGTCGCGCGCGCTCCAGGTTCTCGAACATCCCTCCCCACGCCACATGGTAGCCTTCGGGAAGTTTGACCTCCCGTTTAAAGCTCTTTTGCGCTTCCTCTGCAAAACCTCCCTGGTCGCGCCCGCGAATGTTGGCGCGGATAGTAATCTGACGCTGGTTCTCGCGCCGCGCGATGATCGTGGCGCCGTTGTCTACTGTGATTTCCGCGAGTTGCGCCAGCGGCACGCGCCCGCCGTCATGCGTAGGGATCAGGATGCGCCCGATGGCGTCGGCGTCGGCCCTGGCTTCGGGCGCGTAGCGCACGCTGAGGTCGAACTTCCTTTCGCCCTCAAAAACTCCACACACCGCCCGCCCGCCGATGGCCAGCTCGATCACGTCCTGTACGTCGCTGACGTTGATGGCGTAGCGCGCCACTTCGTCGCGTTTGATGCGGATGCGGAGCTGGGCCTGTTCGTCCTCCTGCTCGATTGAGGTGTCCGCCGCGCCCGGCGTCCGCCCCAACATCGCGAGCGTCCGGGTGGCCAGCTCGCGCAGCTTCTTCAAGTCGGGGCCGCTGATGATCACCGCCAGATCGGCGGACGACCCCGTCGCCATTTCGGTCGAGGTATCAATGATCGGCTGCGTGAAATTGAGCGTCGCGCCGGGGATCGCGGCGCGCAGCTTCCAGCCGAGGTCCTCGACCAGGTCGCGCTTGATCCTGCCCGGCGGCCACCTATCATAATGGCGCAGACCGATTAGCAACTCGTTGCGGTTCGGGCCGAACGGGTCCGTGCCGGAGTCATTGCGCCCGCTCTGCGACATCACGGTCCTGACCTCGGGCGATTGTTTGATAATTGCGCGCATCTGGCGCGCGACCTCGCATGATTTTTGCAGCGATACGCCGGGCGGCAGATTGGCGCGAATCCAGATCACGCCCTCGTCGAGCTGCGGCAGGAACTCCGTGCCGAGCGCGCGGGCAAGCAGGAACGAGACGGCCACCAGAGCAAGCGCGGCGGAGACTGTCAACGCCGCGCGACGCAGGGCTCCACGCAGCAATTGTTCATAGCGCCCGGCGAGCCGGCGAAGCAGGGGGTTCTCCCAAGTCTTCGCCCCGCGACGGAAAAGCCATGTGGCAAGCGCCGGGATCAGCGTCAGCGACAGTATCAGCGAACCGAGCAGCGCGCTCGCCACTGTGAAGGCCATCGGCCCGAACAGCCGCCGTTCGACACGCTGCATCGTGAAGAGCGGGATGTAGGCGGCGACGATGATTGCCAGCGAGAAAAAGATCGGCTGAGCCATCTCCAGCGCGGCGGCTTGAACGGCCCGCGGCGCGTCCACGAGCCCGCCTTCGTGTTCGCGCTCCTCCAGGCGGTGGACGATGTGTTCCACCATCACCAGTGAGCCGTCAACGACGATCCCGAAATCGATCGCGCCGAGTGATAGCAGGTTGGCCGGAATCCCGGCCAGGTACATGCAAATGAAGGCGAAGAGCAATGAGAGCGGTATGGTCAGCGCCGTCAGCAGCGCCGCCCGCGCGCTGCCGAGGAAGAGCAGCAGCACCCCGATCACGATCACCAGTCCCTCGACCAGCGTGCGCGAGACCGTCCTGAGCGTGTTGCTGACGAGGTCGGCGCGGTCATAGAGCGGGATGATCTTCACGCCTGCTGGCAGGCGGCCGTTATTCAAATCGTCCAAGGCCGCCTTTACATTCTTCAGCACTTCGCTGGGGTTCTCCCAGCGTCGCATCAGCACGATGCCCTCGACCCCGTCCTGACATTCGCCCGACTGGTCGTTGACGCCGAATACGCCGGTCTGCGGCGCGGCGCCAAAGGTCACCCGCCCGACGTCGCGCACAAAGACCGGCACGCCGTTCGACGCGTCGAGCACGATGTTTTCCACATCACCAACGGACTGGATCAGGCCGACACCGCGAACCACAAGGCTCTGCTGCCGGTTGTCGAGCTGCGCGCCGCCGGCGTTCTGATTGTTGGCGCTGACGGCGTCGGCGATCCGTTTGATCGAGAGGCGGTATTTTTCAAGCTCGAGCGGATCGACCGCGATCTGGAACTGTTTGACGAGCCCGCCGAACGGCGCGACATCCGCGACCCCGGGGACCTGCAACAGGCGCGGGATCACGACCCAGTCCTGAAGCTCGCGCAGCCTCATCGTTTCTTCAGCGCCTTCGTGGTTTGCGTCTTCGAGCCGGTAGCGGTACATCTCGCCGATGCCCGAGGTGAGCGGGCCCAGCGACGGCGTGACGCCGTCAGGCAACACGGCGTCGCGCAGTTTTTCCATGACGAGCTGACGCGCGAAATAGTCGTCGGTCGAGTCGGCGAAGGTCAATTCGACGACCGAGAGGCCGAAGATAGTGCGCGAGCGGCGCGCGATCACGCGCGGCACGTTGTTGAGCGCGCGTTCGATAGGCACGGTCACCTGCTGCTCGACCTCTTCGGCAGCATGCCCGGGGTAGAGCGAAATCACCACGGCCTGGGTGTCGGAGATGTCGGGGTAGGCCTCGACCCGCAGATTCATGAAGACGAACGCCCCGACCCCCGCAAACGCCAGGCCGAGCGCAATGACGAGCATCCTTTGTCGCAGCGCGAACCGCAGCAAGCGCCCGACCATGACCGCTACCCCCTAAGCAACATCACGCCGTCCACAACGACGCGCTCGCCCGGCCGCGCCCCGCTGACGATCGGCGTCAGGCCGCCTGAGCGGCGGCCGGTGACCACTTCACGCGCTTCAAACTTTCCCTTGCCCTTCTCGACGTAGATGATGTTCTTCCCGCCGTCTTGAACGATCGCGCCGATCGGGAGCGCCGGGGTTTCCCGCACGCCCTCCGAGTGGCGAATGCGCCCGAACATCTCCGGTTTGAGTCGCCCGCGAGCGTTGTTGAGTTCGATCATCACCTTGACCGTGCGCGTCTTTGGGTCGAGCGTGTCGGCGATGCGCGCCACACGCCCGTTGAAAGTTTGATCGGGATAGGCGTCGAGAGTGATGTCTACGAACTCGCCGACCGAGATCAGGCGAATCGAATTCTCCGGAACGTCGGAAGTCATCCACACCGCGCGCAGGTCGGCGATGGTAAGCACCGGCGCCGTCGTGTCGTTGCGGTATTCGCCGGCGACGATGCCGATCTCCAACACCTTGCCGGCGAGCGGCGCGCGCACGATGACTTGCGGTTTCGCGTCGCCTGGCTTTATCCCGAGCAGATCGAGCGCCTTCAACGCCTGCGCCCTGGCGGCTTCGGCCTGTTCGACCCCGGCCTGCGCCAGTTCGACGGCGGCTTTCGATTGTTTGAGAGCGCTGTCGGCGTTGATGACCTCTTTCTTGGCGATGGAGTCATGCGCGAAGAGGTCAGCCGCGCGGTCGTGATCGGCCTGCGCTTTGACGAGCGCGGCGTTGGCCTGCGACAGCGCGGCGTTGGCTTGCGTGACCGCCGACTCGGATTGCCGGCAAGCCGTCGTCGCGGCGTTCGCTTCGGGGCTTTCGAGCATGAGCAGCGGTTGGCCCGCGGCAACGCTGTCGCCGAGTTTGACCAGCACCCTCGTGACGCGCCCGGCGACGGGCAACGGCACGCGCGATATGCGGTTCGGGTTGACTTCGACTTTGCCCGGCGCTGTCACTTCGCCCGCAGGCATCGCTTCGAGTTTTATCGGCTCAACGCGAATCTGCGCGAGCTTAGGCGAATCGGGCGGGATGATGATTACGCCCGGCGTGGCCGGCGCCGTCGCCAAAGGCGCGAACCGATCGAGGTTCTGTTCAGCCCTTCCACCGCAACCGGCGGCCGCGAGCGCGCAGGCGAACACGAATAAAAATTTGATAGGCGTCGTCCGCATGTTGATTCGCAAGTTCCAGGATCAGTACCGCGAGCAGTAGCGAGCGTTCCAGGATCAGTACCGCGAGCGGTAGCGAGCGTGGCTTCCTTTCAAATCCCGCTCGCTACCGCTCGCGGTACTGTTCCTGCGCTCCACTGAATCCGGCCCGTTACCACGCATCCTTGCCGGTGACCGAATCGATAAGGTAAAGGCCGCGCGCATATTCCGCGCGCGCCTCGTTATAACCCTGCATCGTGTCGTTGAAGACCCTCTGCGCGTCTAGAAACTCGACCAGACTCGACTCGCCGACCATGTACGAATATTCCATCGAGGCCAGCACGCTCCGCGCCTTATCGAGCATTTCGCCTTCAATGCGCGTCAGCAACGATCGTGCCGTGTCGTAAGACAGCCAGGCCGCGTCGAGTTCGCCGCGCATCACGGCTTCGAGCGCGTGGGCGCGCGCCTCGATCTGCTGTCGCTCCCTCCCCGCGCGCGCGATTTCGCCCTGATTGCGATTAAAGAGCGGAAGTGGCGCGCTGAAAAAAAAGCCCAACGAGTTGCCTGTCCCGGCTAACCCCTGCTGCCGGCGGTATTCCGCCCCGATTACGTAATCGACTTTCCCCTGAGCGATCTGCAAACGCAGTTCGGCGACCGAGCGCGCCTGGTCGCGCAACGCCGCCTGGTAGTCGGGCCGGCGCGCGAGAGCCTGCCGCCACAGCTCTTCGAGCGTGAACGGCAGAGGCTCGCGGCGCATCTCACCAACCACTTCGAACAAATCAGACGGTGTGGCTCGCCCCATCAACAATTGCAACCGCTGTTTCGCGATCCGCAAGCGCGTCCGCGCCTGAATCATGGTGTTGTTGAATTGCAACTCGGCCAGTTGAGTCCGCACAAGTTCGACCTGAGCCAGATCGCCGACGCGCACGCGCTCTTTACTGACATCCACGATCCTGCGGAACGAGTCCAGATTGCGCTCTGCCAGCGCCAGCGTTTCCTTCGCCAGCAGCACTTCGACGAAGGCGTTCTGCACGTCAAGCGCGAGCGCGCGCGTGGCGTTGAGCAATTGCCATCGCGCTACGGCCTTCTCCTGCTCGGCGACTTCGATGCGATGACTCCGCTTCCGCCCGCGCTCCCAGATGAAATCGGCGCGAATCCCGTATTCAGGCGGGCCTGTCTGGTTCAGCTCGGTGGCGCCATTGCCCAGCCAAGGTTGGAGATCAGTGTAGATGCTCAACACCGGATTTGGCCGCAAGCGCGCCGTGATGATGCGAGCGTCGGCGATGTTCAAATCGTAGCGTTCGGCCAGCAGGACGAAGTTCTTCTCGACCGCTTCCTTAACAGCCTGACTGACCGTGACTGGCGTCGTTTGTTGAGATTGCGCGGCGACCTGGCTATTTATACTGATTGCCAAAAGAATGGCGATAACAAATCCGGGCGCCGCGAAGCGCTTGGTCTCTTTCCTCCCGAATCGGCGAATTATGAGCGCATCGAGTATCATGCGGCGCGCATTAGGGAGGTGGCCCGAATCCAAAAACTTTTCAGCCAAAGCGAAGGCCTCCGCCGCGAACCCGAAAGACATGATCAAACACCAAAGGGATTCGCGGACTTAAGCGCCATCCTTAATAACTGAAATAAGGGAGAGATTAGACATCCTGACCTTTCAACTCTTATGCCGAGGATCTAAATTGAAAGCCCATCTTTCGCCTTCGCTCTCATCGTAAACGAAATGCGAAACCAGTACACTCAGGCGTACTATACGATCAGCGATAAACGCGCCGGCGCGCGCCAAGAGTAGGGCGCCGGCGCGGCGCTCGAACCAGCTCATCCGATTCATACAAAATCGCTACACGCAATTGCAAACCACTCTATTTCCGCAATATTTCAACAAAAACCGCAAAAAGGCGCGAGACCGAAGTCTCGTCGGTCGCTAAACTGCAAGGCGGTCGAGAATGAGGGAGGCGACTTCTAATGGACAAGATGATTGATCGTATAGAGCGATGGATGCGCGGCGAGGCGCCGCCCCCGCCGATCGCGCAATTGATCGGTTTTCGTCTCACGGCGATTAAGCCCGGCGAGGCGATCATCGAGTTTGACGCCGGCGAGGCCCATGCCAATCCGATGGGCACGCTTCACGGCGGAGTCCTCTGCGACGTCGCAGACGCCGCGATGGGCCTGGCTTTCGCGGCTACGCTCGGCTCCGGAGAATCTTTCACAACGCTGGAACTCAAAATCAACTTCCTGAAACCGGTCTGGAAGGCCAGATTGAAAGCCACAGGCCGTGTCGTCAAGAGGGGGCGCGTCATAGGCATGGTTGAATGCGACGTGACGGACGAGGGAGACAGGCTGGTGGCGCGCGCGAGTAGCACTTGCATGGTTTTGAGAGGCGAGCAAGCGCAGGGGAGGTGAGTTTTTCTATTTGCGAACTTTCCGCATGCGAGACTATGGATATTCACGGCGCCTGGTATCTAGACTAAAATGGTCGCGCTCCCTTATTACACAAACGAATTGATCTACAACAAGGAAGGTTCACATGTCGAAAGCTATCAGGATAACTCTGCTGTTAGTCGTACTGGCGGTCGGTTTCGTTACCACCTCATCCACACAAGGAATCGGAGCGAGAACAGCTCAAGCGTCCGAGGGAAAATCGCAAACATCTAGCCTTTGCCCGATTATCAATTGCATACCGGAAAAGGTCCTCGATCCTAAGACCTGCCGCTGCGTCCCACGTCCGTAGCCTGTTACTAGCCGTCGCATTGAAAGGTAACTAAGCGATAGGGAGGCGCTTCTTCGTCGCGGAGCGACGGTTGAAATTAGGCCGGCGTTTCAACGCCGGTTGAGGGGATGAATGATTATCCAGTCGCGGAGCGACGGTTGAGATTGTTGTGAGTTCATCGCTAGATTCAATCGTCTTTTCTTCGCATCCTTCAACCGTCGCTCCGCGGCTAGGGATTTCTCCCACACTCGACACCGGCGTTAAAAACGCCGGCCTAATTTCAACCGTCGCTCCGCGACGAAGAATAAATCCGTACCCTGATCAGATAATCGCGTTAAGACATGGCGCCAACATAAATCAAACCAACAGTTTGCGCACGACATTACCGCTTACGTCGGTCAGGCGGAAATCTCGCCCCTGGAACCGGTATATCAGCCTGGTGTGATCCAATCCCATCAAATGCAGGATAGTCGCGTGGAGGTCATGAACCTCGACCGCGTCATCCACCACGTTGTAGCCCAGTTCATCGGTCCGTCCGATGGAAACGCCGGGCTTGATCCCGCCGCCGGCCATCCACATCGTGAACGCGCGCGGGTGATGGTCTCGGCCCAGGAAGCGCGACCCTTTGCGCTCCTCGTTCATGGGGGTACGACCGAATTCTCCGCCCCAGACAACCAGCGTCGAATCGAGCAGCCCGCGATCCTTGAGGTCTTTGATCAGCGCCGCAGCCGCGCGATCGGTCTCGCGGCAGAGGTAGGCGAGCGAACTGACGATGTCGTTGCTCGGCACGTCCCCGTGCGTGTCCCAGCCGCGGTGGAATAGCTGCACGAATCGCACACCGCGTTCGACCAGCCGGCGGGCCAGCAGGCAGTTGTTTGCGAACGAGACCTCGCCGGGCCTGGCGCCGTACATCTCGTGGACGCGGGGCAGCTCCTTTGCGATGTCGGTCAACTCCGGCACGCTGGTTTGCATTCGATAAGCCATCTCGAACGCGGCGATGCGCGTCTCGATTTCGGGGTCGCCGACTTCGGCGAGGCGCATCTGATTCAGATTGCGCGCCGTGTCGAGCGATTCGCGCCTCGCTTCGGCGCTCAGACCTTCGGGATTGGTGAGGTATAACACCGGCTCGCCTTTGGCGCGGAACTCTACGCCCTGGTAGACGGTTGGCAAAAAACCAGGCCCCCAACACGATTTGCCTCCGTCCGGGTTTCCACGCCCCGAAAGCAACACGACGAAGCCGGGCAGGTCGCGGTTATCGCTCCCCAGGCCGTAGGTCAACCACGATCCGACGCTGGGCCGCCCGATGATCTGGTGGCCCGTGTTAATGAAGATTTGCGCCGGCGCATGATTGAATTGAGTGGTTTGAACTGAACGAATGATGGCGATCTCGTCGGCGACGGAAGCGGTGTGCGGCAGCAGTTCGGAGATTTCAGCGCCGCACTCCCCGTGGCGTTTGAACTTGTGCGGCGAGCCGAGCAGACGCGGCGCTCCCTTGATGAAAGCGAACCGCTCGCCTTTGGTGAAGCTTTCGGGGATCGGCTGGCCGTTCATTTCTTCCAGCTTCGGTTTGTAATCGAAAAGATCGAGCTGCGAAGGCCCGCCGGCCATAAAAAGATAGATGACGTTCTTGGCCTTGGGCGCGAAGTGCGGAACCTTCAACCCCATCGGCCCTATCGAATTGACCGCAGGCCCATGCTGTTCGGATTGGGCGAAGAGGTTCTGATCGAGCATTGATGAGAGCGCCAACGCGCCAATGCCGAATCCGGTCTGCCGGAAGAAGTGGCGGCGCGTCATTTGCCTTAACGATTCATTCTTTTCGTTCATAAAATCCTTTCGCCTACATAGCCGTTCCGAAAAAAACTTTGCGAACTTTGCGCCTTTGCGAGAAACCTGCATCGCGGAACCTGGTTTCTCGCAAAGGCGCAAAGGCGCAAGAACGTCTCTTAATCTTTCGTCAACGTCTCATCGAGGCTGAGCAACGTGTTGGAGACTACGGTCCAGGCCGCAAGCTCCGGCAGATTCGTCTGCGCGTTCGCGTCTTTCAGCAGCGCGCGGGCCGCCGCGCCGTCCTTGGCGAAGCGGGCGAACTGGCGTTGATATAAGGCCGCAAGCTCCTCGACCTCCTTTTCGTTGGGACGGCGTGACACGCAGAGCCGAAACCCGTAGATCAGGCGGTCGCGCAACTCCGGCCCGGCTTCGGCCATTACGCGTCCAGTCATGCCACGCGCGAAATCGAAGAAGACCGGGTCGTTGAGCACGGTCAAGGCCTGGAGAGGAGTGTTGGTGCGAGGGCGCCGGACGGTGCAGAATTCGCGGCTCGGCGAGTCGAAGGCCGTCATACTTGGCGGAGGGGTCGTGCGTCTGATCGAAGTATAGAGGCCGCGGCGGTAGCGATCTTCAGGCCTCGTCGCCGGCGTCGGATTGACGCTTGGCCCGCCTACGGCGCGGTTGAGCAAGCCGCTCGCCGCAAGCCCTATGTCCCGCACCATCTCGGCCTCCACGCGGAAGCGCGGGCCACGCGCGAGCAGCCGGTTGTACGGGTCGCGCTCGCGCAGCGCCGGAGTAACCTTGGACGACTGGCGGTACGTGGCGGAGGTCACGATCAGGCGAAGCATACTCTTCATGCTCCAACCCATCGATTGCGAATTGGGACTCTGGGATTGCGGATTCGCCCCGTCGCCCTGTCGCCCTGTCGCCCTGTCGCCCTGTCGCCCTCTCACCCCGTCCCTAAAATTGACAGCCAGCCAGTCGAGCAATTCCGGGTGGCTGGGGCGCTCGCCCTGTATTCCGAAATCTTCGCTAGTCTCGACGAGGCCGCGCCCAAAGATTTGTTCCCAAAGCCGGTTGACAGTCACGCGGCTGGTGAGCGGGTTATCTTCGTCAACCAGCCAGTAGGCCAGCCCGAGCCGATTGGGCATGTGGTTGGCTGGCATCGGCGGCAGAACGGCGGGCGTGTCGGCGTAGACCTTCTCGCCGATGTTCGTGTAACTGCCTCGCGCCCGCAGGAAGGTCGAGGGGCGCTCGAACGTAGCGCGCTCTCGCATCACCAGCGCCCTGTCGATTCTGATCGCGTATAGCCCTCCCTGCAGTTTGGCGAACCGGTCGCGTTCCGCCTTGAGCAGAGGCGTCACAGCAAGGAATTCTTTGGTCAAAGACTCCTTCTGTGCGGCGTCGCGACGCGCGGGCGGGACGGCGAGAATCGGACGCAACTCCGCCGGCAGGCCGGCGACGAAGGTAGGGCTTTGCGTCGAGGTGACCGAGAGGCGGAAGCGCCCGATGCTCTGCCTGCGGTTAAACTCCGAGCCGAATTTCAACCTCACTTTGAGCAGAGCCTCGCCCTCCATCGTCAAAGGCTTATCGAGTGTGAGGACGAGTTGATAAGCGAGCCGCTCGTCACGTTTCAGCGCGTCCACCCCCCACCCGACCTCATTCGTCTCGTCGAGCAGGTTGGCCGGGGTGAAATTCGTCGGCGCCGACGTCCCGCGATAAGCGTCGAGATATTCGTCGGCTTTCGCTTCTTTGAATTTCAGCCTGCGCGTCTCGCTCGGAGAGCCGGCAGGCGAGACTTCGACCTCGAAGCGGTTGAGGATGAAGTTGCCGTAAATGTCGCGCCCGGGCCCACCGCGCGGCGATTTCTCGTGCGGCAGCGCCTCGAGCCTGACGCCCGTGACGTTTTGCAGACTTGTCCTGGCGACCAACGTGTATGTATCCGTGTCGGGGTTTGCGCCCGTCGCCAGAATCGACCCGTCATCCAGCCTGGTCAGCGTCGCGCCATTATCGGCGGATATTTCCGAAGGATTGAGCGCGGTCCAATCGGCCTGGGCTTCGGTGAACTTGCGCTCCCAATCGGTCTGGGCGGCCGCGAGTTCAGGCGTGACGGTCTTGAGGCGTTCTTCAAGGCTTTTGATCTCGGCTTGCAGATCGGCGCGTTTGGCGGCCTGCTCCGGCGCCGGCATCTCGATCTCCGGCTCGACCACCCAGCCTTCATTGCCCGGCTGCTGATATATCGTGTACTCGTAGTTGTCGAAGAACGCCAGCAGCTTGTAATACTCCTTCTGCGTCAACGGATCGTACTTGTGGTTGTGGCATTGGGCGCAGCCAATGGTCGCGCCGAGCCACACGGTCCCGGTGGTGTTCACGCGGTCGATCAGCGTTTCCCAGCGCGCCTCCTCGTCATCGACTCCCGCCTCTTGATTGAGCATCGTGTTGCGGTGGAAGCCGGTGGCGATCTTCTGGTCGAGCGTCGCGTTCGGCAGCATGTCGCCGGCGATCTGCTCTACAGTGAATTGATCGAAGGGCATGTCATTGTTGAGCGCGTTGATCACCCAATCGCGGTACTTCCACATCAGGCGCGGCACGTCGCGCTCGTAGCCGTTGGAGTCGGCGTATCGCGCCAGATCTAGCCAGGGCCGCGCCCATCGCTCGCCGTAATGCGGGCTGGACAGCAGCCGGTCGACCAGCTTTTCATAAGCGTCCGGCGACGCGTCGGCGAGGAATTGATCGACTTCCTTCGGGCCTGGCGGCAGTCCCGTGAGGTCGAGATAGACTCGGCGGACGAGCGTCTCTTTCTCGGCTTCGGGCGACGGCGCGAGGCCTTCCTTCTCCAGCCGCGCCAGAATGAAACGGTCAATCGGATTGCGCGCCCAGGCTGCGCGCTTGACAGGCGGCAATTCGGGACGCGCCGGCTTGATATACGCCCAGTGCTTCGGCGCCCCTCGCTCCCCCGCTACTTCGACTATGTCGCTACGTCTCCCTGCCTCTCCGTCCGGCCACGCCGCCCCTTGATCAATCCACTTGCGGATCATATCTATCTGAGCGGGTTTGAGCGGGGCAGCGCCCATCGGCATGCGGGCCTCGCCGCCGTCGCCGAGAATGCGTCGCAACAACAGGCTCTTTCCGGCGTCGCCAGGGATGATCGCCGCGCCCGAGATCCCACCCTTGAGCGCCGACTTCTTGTCGTCGAGACGCAATTGGCCCCGCGCGATCTTCGCCCCATGACACCTGTAACAGGCCGCCTCGAAGATGGGGTTAATGTCGCGCGCGAAATCGACGGCCTGATCGGCGGCTGAGCCGCTGATGAATGGCGCGGACGCCGCAGCTACACAAAAGAAGCAGAGCAGTAGCTTGATTCTCTTCACCCGCGATTGTGCGTGATGCCTCATAAATTGCCTTTCCAACTTGGGTTCCTCACAGCTTCCCGGCGTTGAAACGCCAATGGCGTTAAGTTTAGACATCTAAATTGGCGGCAGCCTTTGGAGTGCGGCGGCCAGAAGGTCGAAATGACTTCAGTTGTTATATATCCCGTTTGCCAGGGCGCGAATATACGCGGCGTTGCACCCGCAACAACCGCCGACATAGCCGACGCCTTCGGCCTTCGCGATGCGACCGAAGTCGGAGAACTCTTCCCTGAACTCCTGAATAGTCTCCAGTCCGTCTGGGAACTGGGGGAGACGCGTGAAGCAAGGAGTCTCGTCCGTGGAGCGGAAAGCAGCCGGTTGGGCGGCCAGCGGAACGTCGACAGCGGCGCGCATCTCGCGCAACACAGACAAAATTCTCTTCGGCTCCTGCTCGCAGTTCGCCCCGACCAGATGGGCGCCGGCGGCCGCCATTTCACGGGCGCATTCGGCCGGAGAATGGCCGTCGCTCGATTGATCGAGCCGGGGGCGAAAGCTCATCGTGGCGATCAGAGGCAGGCCGCTTGCGCGCGCGCACTCGAGCGCGATCAACATCTCTTCGAGGTGGAAGAATGTTTCGAGAATCAGAAAATCCGCGCCGGCTTCGGTCAGCAAGCGCGTTTGTTCGGCCAGCAGTTCGCGCACGAAGTGGGCGGCCCCAGGCCCTTCGCGTTCGAAGAGTTGCGTGCGCGAGATCGATCCCGCCACCAGCGCCTCGCCCGCCGCCGCCTCGCGCGCGACCTGCACCGCGTTCTGATTTATCACTTCAGTCTCGGCGTCGTAGCCGGCCCGCTTCAGTTTCTCGCGCGTGCCGAAGAAGGTAAGCGCCTGCAAAACCTGCGACCCGGCGCGCAGAAATTCGAGGTGCAATTGGCGGAGCGCGTCGGGATGCTCGATCGCCACTTCGGGCGTGAATTGCCCGCTGCCGCGCCCGGTCCCCACCTTCTCCCGCTTCGAGCCGCTCGAGACATAGCCGCGCCGCTCGAGTTCAATCAGATAGCCGCCGTCTCCGAGCACGATCCCTCGCTCCTTGATCAACGTCAGAATATCCGTCTGCATTCATTCATCTCCGAAACAAGTTTTGTCTCAATGGCATAAAGCCGCAAGGGCATTGCCAATCAATAAGCAATGGGGGACGCGTAATGGTCAACGGAATCCGGGGGATCGCCTCGACGTAAAAAATTGACCGCCGCGCCGATCACGCCGTTTCGGGCCAGCGCGGCGTGTGTGACGGGAAGATTTCGTCTTGCCTCCGCCCAGATGTGCGCGCGCGTCGAGCGGAGAAAACATTCCCAATAAAGCCCATCGGCCCGTCCCAATCCTCCGCCGACTACGACGGCCTCCGGATCGAGTGTATTGATCAACAGGCCAGCCGTGACGCCGAGCGCGTCGCCTGCGCTGCGGACTATTTCAATCGCCCGCGCGTCGCCGCCTTGAGCGGCTCCGATGACTTCTTCCGCGCGCGAAATCTTCTCCGGAGAGTAAGGTTGATAGCGACGGGCGAGCGCGGGGCCCGAGGCGTAATCCTCGAGGGCCACTTTGTTACTCGCCCCGCATTCTGCGCAAGTCGAAGTGAGCGGGCTGCTCGCGCATATCAACGCGTTGCCGTGAGCGCCGGCGTAGGGCCGCTTATGCATGACCAGGCAACAACTGACGCCTGTGCCCACCGTGAGATAAAGAAAAATCTCGTAGTCCCGGCCCGCCCCATAAATCGCCTCGGCCAGCGCGGCGGCGCGCACATCCGATTCAATCACTGTCGGCGCGATTCGAGAAAGGCGCTCTCGTATTGGCCATCCGTTCCACTTGATCGTGTGTCCGCTCGTGACATTGCCATCGAGATCGACCAGTTCCGCTACGCAGAGGCCGATCCCCGCGACATTCATATTCGCCTCTTCAGCCCTGTTTACCAGTTCGACCGATAGCGCCTCGACGTCGCCGAGCGCCGCCTCTCCGCCGCGCTCGGCGCCGGTCGGCAGACGGCGGTGGAAGAGCAATTCGCCCGCCCGCGTCACGACGCCTGCGGCGATTTTGGTCCCGCCGACATCAATACCAATCGCGCAGCTGTCATTGGCTATTGGTCGTTTGTCGTTGGTCATCGGCTTTGCTCACTGCTCATCCGCCGGTCGAGTGTGATCATGCAGATGGTGGAGATCGCGTCTGTGTTCTCTCAGGCTCAAATCAAGCTTGCGGAAGCGCGAGTTGACGGGCGCCCATCGTCCTTTTTTCGCCGACGCGGCGGCAGCCTCAATGATTTCAAGCAGGTGCAGGTCATGCGTGATCTCGGCGAGCGGCTGTCTCCCCTCGAAAATCGCCATAACGGCTTCGGCCAATCCGTCCGTCCACATCCATGTCCCTTCCACCGGCTCGTACTCTTCCCAACAACCCGCTTTATTTCGCCA
>DATEMG010000561.1:0-19618 GCA_035275805.1 Blastocatellia bacterium | reverse complement strand
GCAACGGCCTGAAATCGCCGCCGAGAAAATTCCGCGGCTGCGAGTCACAAAGTTGTATCGCCTGCTTTACGGACGCGCGCCGAGCGCCGATGAAATCATGCTCGGGTTGAATTACGTGAATGATCCGGCGAACAGCGTAGCCGGCGCCGCCGTTATTGACGAACAGAAATGCGCCGCGTGGCAATACGGACAAGGCGAGTACGATGAGGAAGCGCGCCGCGTCAAAACATTCAAACCGTTTGAGTGGAGCCTGGACGGCGAATGGCGCAACACCCCGATGCCCGGCGATCCGCGTACGGCGCCCGCGATTTTAAATGGCAAGGGCGGTCTGACTTACGAAGGTAAAAAGAATGCCCTGATTCGTCGTTGGGTCGCTTCGTTTGACGGGCGCGTTTCGATCAGCGGCGTACTCGAACAAAACTTCGAGAACGGCTGCCGCAAATGCGAAGGCGTTCGGGGAATCGTCGTTCCGAGCCGGCTCGGGAAAACGAGCGATTGGACGGCCGGACACAACAGAACTGAAACCATCGTGGATGAAATCGCCGTCCAGCGCGGCGACACTATTGATTTTATCGTTGACGCCGGCAAAGGCGGTTCCGGCAATGGATTCAAATGGGTGGTGACGATTAAGCGGTTAGACGGAAACGCCGAAGAATGGAATTCGCTGCGCGACTTCCGTCATCCGTCCGTGGGCGCGCTCGGCGCCTGGGAACGATATTCTCAGGCGCTGTTAGCGGCGACGGAGTTCTTGATGATTGATTGAAACAGGAGTGAGTTATGTTAAAACATAAGGCGAATCCTGAAGATCGTTTTCTGACACGGCGTGAACTGCTCCACGCATGTGGCATGAGCTTTGGAGCGCTCGCCTTTGCTCAACTCTTTGAGCAAACCGCCCATGCCCAGGACAAAGGCTTCGCCAATCCGCTGGCAGCCAGGCAGCCGCATTTTGCGCCGAAGGTCAAGCGCGTCATCCACCTGTTTATGAACGGCGGGCCGTCGCAGGTGGACACCTTCGATCCAAAGCCGATGCTCACGAAATATGACGGCAAGCCGCTGCCGATCCACCTCAAGACCGAACGTAAAACCGGCGTCGGCTTTGGTTCGCCCTACCAGTTTCAGCGGTACGGACAAAGCGGCATCGAAGTCAGCGAACTCTACCCCAATGTCGCCAGGCTCGTAGACGATCTGTGCGTCATTCGTTCGATGCGCACGGATTTACCCAATCACGAGCCTTCGTTGTTGATGATGAATTGCGGCGACTTGCGGCAGGTCCGTCCTAGCTTTGGTTCGTGGCTGACTTACGGACTAGGCGCGGAAAATCAAAACCTGCCCGGCTTCATTGTGCTCTGTCCCTACGGCTACCCGGTCAGCGGCACGCAAAACTGGACGGCCGGATTTTTGCCTTCGGTCTATCAGGGCACGTACATTGACACCAAAGAGACCGAAGTCGAGCGACTGATTCAGCACATCAAAAACAATTCCACCTCGCGCGAGCAACAGCGCAAACAGCTCGATTTACTCGCCGCTTTGAACCGGCGCTACCAGAAACAGAGACAGGAGGACTCGTTAGTCGAAGCGCAGATTCAGTCGTACGAACTGGCGTTCCGCATGCAGACTGAAGCGACCGACGCGTTTGACGTAAGCAAAGAGCCGGAACATATTCGACAGAAGTACGGGGAAACGATATACGGGCGGCAAACGCTCATAGCGCGGCGCTTGATTGAACGCGGCGTGCGTTTCGTCCAGATTTGGCAGGGCAAGGACCAGCCCTGGGACAATCATGAGTATCTGGCGTCTAGCCATAAACAACTGGCGCAGGCGACCGACAAACCGATCGCCGCGTTGCTGGCGGATTTAAAGCAGCGCGGAATGCTGGACGACACGCTGGTGATTTGGGGCGGAGAGTTCGGACGCACGCCTGTAGTCGAATTGACCGGCGCATCAGGCGGCGCGGACAGAGCCGATTGGGGGCGCGATCACAACAACCACGGCTTCACGATGTGGCTCGCCGGCGCAGGCGTGAAAAAAGGCTTCGTGTATGGCGCGACGGATGAATTCGGTTTCGCGGCCGCGGAAAATCCGATTCACGTTCACGATTTACATGCGACGCTCTTGCATCTGCTGGGTTTCGATCACGAACGCTTGACGTATCGCTACGCCGGGCGCGATTTCCGCCTGACCGACGTCCAGGGTGTGGTCGTAAAAGACCTGCTCAAATGAATGACCATCGCGCACAACAAAAGAAGCGATATGTCGCGCTTACAGAAGAAGAGTCTTTTCGACTGGGGCGGCCGGGATGGTCTTCGCGCGGATACATCCCGCATTACGACGCGGAAGGAAAAATCCAGCACGTTACTTTCCGACTGACAGATGCGTTGCCAATGGAAGTAATCGAGAAATGGGAAGAGGAGTTGCGCATATTGCCCGAAGGCGCCGCCAAGCGGCAAAAGTACATCCTGGTAGAGCGATATCTGGATGAGGGGCACGGGGCTTGTTATTTGCGCAATCCGCAGTGCGCGGAGATTGTCCAGAACGCGTTGTTCCATTTCGCCGGGCAACGCTATGACCTGCACGCCTGGTGTGTGATGCCCAATCATGTACATACGCTCTTTACCCCTCACACGGGCTGGGCTTGGAGCGAGATAGCAGGTTCGTGGCGATCATTTACGGCAAAACAATGCAATCATGCGCTGGGACGGGCTGGAAGGTACTGGCAGCGCGATCCGTTTGATCGGTATATTCGCAATCAGGAACATTTTGATAAGACATTGCGCTACATCGAGAACAACCCGGTCAAGGCCAAGCTCTGCGACAAACCTGAGGACTGGCCGTGGAGCAGCGCATACTGGCGCAAGAAAAGGGAGGAGGAAAGCGGATGATCAACTGGCGCCCCCGCGTCCTCGCGGGCTGGGCTTGGCATGTGAACCATTGATCGAAGCGGACGCCTCAGGTCAGCCGGAATGTGTTCTATGCGCATCCCCAGCCCGCGAGGACGCGGGCGCACCTATTGTAGGCCTTCTATACGCATCTCCTAATAGCGGCGGTGCGCCCGCGTCCTCGCGGGCTGGGCTTGGTAAGTGAGGCATTTGTAGAAGCGGACGCCTCAGGTCAGCCGGAATGTGTTCTATGCGCATCCCTAGCCCGCGAGGACGCGGGCGCACCGGTTGAAGGTCTTCGATGCGCATCCCCTCGGGCGAGACTGAAAACGAATGAAAGAACGCAAGAAACCAACAATCACCCGCCGTCAGTGCATTGGTCTGATCGCAGGCGGCGCCAGCTTCCTGGCGACCGAGCAGAAATTGACGCTTCCTTCGCAAGAAACGGATAGACAATTGATTGCCATTGATCCTACGCCCCGCTTCGAGTTGTCGCCGTTTTTATATATGCAGTTTATGGAGCCGCTCGGCGCGACCGACGCCTCAGTTGAGGCCGCATGGGATCACTTGCGTGACGACTGGCGCGATGATGTCATCGAAACCACCCGCGAGCTCGCGCCCACAATGCTGCGTTGGGGTGGAATTTTTCTCGATTTCTACCGCTGGCGCGAAGGCGTCGGGCCGCGCGACAAACGCCCGCCGATGCTCAACCTGCTGTGGGGCGGCGTCGAATCGAACCAGGTCGGCACGGCGGAATTTGTAGACTTTTCTCGCCGGGTCGGCGCCGAACCGCTCATCTGCGTGAATTTCGAGTCTGACGGACGCAAGCAATATATGAATGCCAAAGGCAGCGTGCGCACGGCCGATGCGCGCGAGGCGGCCGATTGGGTGCGGTATTGCAACGACCCGGCTAACGCTGAAAGGCGCGCGCACGGCCGCGCCGCCCCATACGCGGTGAAGTATTGGCAGATCGGCAACGAGACTTCGTATGACAGGAACGGTTTCGATCTCGAAACCGCCGCGCGCAAAACCGTAGAGTTCGCCGCGGCCATGCGCAAAGCCGATCCGTCGGTTCAGTTGATCGTTTGGGGCGACAGCGGCTGGGCCGCTCGAATGATTGATGTCGCGGGCGAACACGCGCATATGCTGGCCTTTCATCACATGTTCAATCCCGACGACGAGAAACAGCCTGTGCTGCGCGGCGAGCTTTATCGGCGCGACGCCGCCGCGACGTGGGAGCGACTGATGAAAGCCTGGGAGATCAACGATCGGAAAATCCGCACGGTGCGTGAGAGCCTGGGCCGGAGCCGAATGCCGCTGGCGATGACCGAATGCCACTTCACCGTGCCTGGCCGCGACCGCGGTGATGTCAATTCCACCTGGGCGACCGGCGTCGCCTACGCGCGAATTCTCAACAACCATCAACGCCACGGCGATCTGTTGAAGATCGCGACCGCCGCCGATTTCTGCGGCACGCGATGGCAGAACAACGCGGTGATCATTCCCGTGCCGAAAAATCAGGGTCGCGCCTACCTGCAACCGGTCGCGCGCGTAATGCGGCTATATCGCCGTCATATCGGCAGCCACGCCGTCGAGGTGAAACGGACGCCGGAAGGGTTGGACATTGTGGCCAGCCGAAGCGGCGACACAGTCTATCTGCACGTCGTCAACACGCAGCGCACGCGCGCAGTCAAAGCGGGTTTTCAAATCGAAGGGCGCCGCGTTCAGAGTGGCCGCGTCTTGGAGATGACTGACGATCCGATGGTTGAAGTCACATACTTGAACAGCGCGGATGTGATGCGCGTTGTGGAGAAGCCGATCGGCGATCTGGCGGGGTGGGAATTTCCGGCGGCGTCCGTATCGGCCGTTGAACTCAAGCTGACATAAAGATGAAACAAGTCTTCTGGTTAGCCGTCATTGCGCTGTCGCCGCAATTCGTCTTCGCATCCAAACCAATCTCTATTCACGCAGACTTTGAGGGCGCTGCGCTAGGCAAGATCGTCCAAGTGGCGGAAACACATTTTCGTTGCGGCGTGAAAGGCGAGAGCGATCAGGACGGGCGCAATCGCCAGGCGAACTGGTACTACTTTCGCGTTGATAACGCCAGGGATCAGGCGCTCACTCTTGACCTGGTTGATTTGCCAGGCGAGTACAATTATCGTCCAAACCAGGGCGCGGTCACGGACAAAACTTTACCCTGGTACAGCGAAGACAACCAACACTGGCGGCCCATCGAAACCGCTGAATACCAGCCAGACACGCCCCTGTTGCGGATTCGCCTCAGGCCGCGAGCGAATAAAATCTGGATCGCGCACGTCCCGCCATATTCCAATCAAAAGTTGCAACGTTTGCTTGATGAATTCAAAAGGCGTCCTGACTTGCGCCGACAAATCGTCGGTAGGACTGTGCAGGGCCGGGCGATGTTGCTGCTCACGATCACCGCTGAAAGCGAACCTGTTTCGCAAAAGAAAGTCATCTGGCTGATGTTTCGCCAGCACAGTTGGGAGGCGGGTTCTTCATGGGCGTGCGAAGGCGCGTTACGCTTTTTACTTTCGGCCGATCCGGTCGCGGTACAAATGCGCCGGACGGCCGTCTTCAAGATCTTCCCGCTCTGCGACCCCGACGGCGTGGCGCGTGGCGGCGTACGTTTCAACGCGCACGGATTTGATCTCAATCGTAATTGGGACGCTGTGGACGAGACGAAAATGCCGGAAATAGCAGCGCAACGAAAAGCCATTCTCGATTGGGTGGACGCAGGCCGGCGTGTGGATATATTTGTCTCGCTGCACAACACTGAAACCGCGGAATACCTCGAAGGGCCGCCGGGCGCGGATGGTCGCTACGGCGGATTGACACAGCGATTATTCAAGCTGCTTTCCGAAAGCCAGACATTTGCGCCGACCGGGCCGCCACGAGCGGCCGAGGCTTCGACGACGCCAGGCAGGCCGGGGCGGATGACCGTGATTCAAGGTTTATACAAAGACCGCCGGCTTCCGGCTTTCCTGATCGAACAAAGGATCACCGTACATCCGAAACTCGGGCGACAGCCAACACCCGAAGACCGCCTGCAGTTCGGCGCCGATTTGGCGCGAGCGATGTGGAAAACCGTGACCCAGTGATTCGATATTTTGGCATTCGTGAAATCAGAACACGTGAGATTGGCACAGTACCGCGCGCGATTGCTGCGCGGCCGTCTCATAAGTCAGCCGCTTGCTTACGCGCGCGGTACCGTACCAGCGTTCCAACCATCAACCACCCAATTTCACTACTTTACCGAAGCGCGGAACGTCGCGTCAGGGATATCAACGTCGAACATGACTTCTTTCACTTTCCCAACGACACGACCCATCGACGGGTGCTTGGTGACCGAACTGAATGCCAGCGTCACGCCGTCAATATTCCGATAATCGCCGTAAGTTTCGCTGATGGGAACGGCCCCTTGCCCCGCCCCCTCATTCACCAACCGATCGCGCTTGAGTAGGAGGAAGGATTTCGCCGAAATGTAATCGGTGACGGCGTTCCCCTTTTCCGGCGTCTTGACAACAACGTAAACTTCCTCGTTGTCCACTTTCGATTTTTCCTTGATTGTTACGGTCTTGTAGAGCGTCTTCCAGTTCAGGGTCTCGTAAAAATCGCTGGCGAGACGCGTGTCATCGAGTTGTTTTTGCTTATAAACCTCCGGCAGCGAAAAATCGGTCTCAGACCCGCCGCTCGCGCCGTCATAGTATTCGCGTATCGAGCCGACCTTTTTGCCGAGGCCCATTACTGTGATCGTAGAACCCGCCAGATTCGGCGCCCGTGTGTAGGCGACGCTTTCGCCTGTCAATCCCTGGTTCTCAAAATCGAGCGTAGTAACGACCTTCATCGAACGATGTTTCCGCAGAGCGGCTTCGCCGCCAGCCGCTGTAATCGCCTTCGCCATCAGGTCATCGACTGTGATATCCGTAGGCGCTGACGGCGCGGGACCTGATACGCGCTTTACGTCGAACTCGCCTTCGGGCTGTTTAAGCAGAAAGCCGGTGATTTCGCCCGTCGCGTTACGTTTGACCGTAATTCGATACGAATCGGGTAATTCAAGCGCGCCGAAATTGTTCTTCTCCTTTTCGACCAGCGTGTAAGCGGGCTGACCGGGAACGACGAACACGACCTTGTCGTCCTTGGTCGTGATTTCGAGCGTTACGTCATTGAGGTCGTATTTGCCGATCAATTCCTTGTACTGCGGCATATTCGCCGTAGCCGGGCCCTTTTCGCCGTCCGCTTTAGCTTTCGGCAATGTGTGATTGCCGTGCGGCTGCTCCAGGTACATCTCGGTGTTTGATTCCGATCCTTTGACCGGGCGGAAGGTCATGAAGAAACCATCGGGCGCGGGCGGACCGAGCTTGTAACGACGCCCTTCGACGTTAATCAGCTCGTATTCGGGCTGACCAGGGACCGTCGCCCTGAGCTTGCCGTCTTTGAAGGCGACCTCGATGTTCAGAGCGCCCAGCGCGTATTTGCCCACCTCGTTCTGTGGAGGCGCGGCGGCCCCGCCGGCGACAGCCGATTCCGGTTTGCCGACGATATTTTGGAAGACCGCATTTTGGATCTGCTGCGGCAGCGCCGAACCGGAGACGTTGGTCAATATGATTATGCCCAGTTTTTGATCAGGCATCAGCGTGACCAGAGAGTTGAACCCGTCTATGCCGCCGCCATGCGAAACTACCTGATGACCTTCCCATTTATTCAACACCCAGCCGAGTCCGTAACCAGCATCGCCGAACGCCGAAATCTGCTTTTTAACGATTTCGGCGAAGCCTTTCTCGGAGACTAGCCGTTTGCCTTCGAAGACGCCGCCGCCCAGCATCAGCCGCGCCCATTGCGACATGTCTTTGACGTTGGAGTTGATGGCGCCGGCCGGAGCGATATTGGTCAGATCGCGCAGCATCGCCTTTTCCGTTTTCTTATCTTCGAGACTGTAGCCCGTCGCATGGTCGGCGGCCTTCACCATCTGTTTGACGGACATATCGCTGGATTTCATTCCCAGCGGTTTGAAGAAGCGTTCCGTTATGAAACCTTCCCAGGTAGTCTTATTGGCGCGCCCGACGACTTCGCCCGCCGCGCTGTACATATTGTTCTGGTACAGAAATTTCTCGCGGAATTTTGCCGTGGGTTTCGCCAGGCCGGCGACCTTGATAGCTTCTTCGCGGTTGAGCGCGCCCGTGTACCAGGCGATGTCCGTCCGGTCCAGCCCCGAGCTGTGATGCAACAGGTCGCGGACAGTGATCTTGGCGTCGGCTTCCGGGTCCTGGAGTTTGAAATACGGCAGGTGTTTCTTCGGCGAATCGTCGAGCGAGAGCTTGCCTTCGTCCTGGCTGATCACAACGGCCATCGCGGTGAAAGCTTTCGAACAGGAACCGATGGCGAAGAGCGTGTCGGCCGACACCGGCAGATTGCGTTCGACATCGCGCAAGCCGAAGCCTTTTTGGAAGACCGCCTTGTCGTCTTTGACAATGGCGACGGCAACCCCAGGCACGCCCAGTTCAGCCCGTTTTGCTTCGATTGTCTTTTCAATCGAAGCAAGTTTCTCGGCCAGGCCGGTCGAGGCGCTTTGATTTTGCGCCCGCGCCGGAAGCGAACCGAAGCTGGCGATGATGAGCGTTAATGCAAGCAGAATGCGCGGCAGACGTTGGGTGGTCATAAATCAACCTTCCTGAATTTGGTAAAACGACTCGACAAATGGTGATTTTTCAATGCGATTGCTATCCGTTTCTACCATACGAAGCCGCTCGACAGTTAGTTCAAAGTGAATAACACACTTCGACTAATCACAAATTGGTCCAGATATTCCCCGTGGTCCCCGTGGTTGGACCTCTTCTGAGTTCAACTCAAGACTGGGATTAAGTAAGCGCCTGGCTTTCTTCGATCACCTAAGCCAGATTGAAAGATGTCTTCTCCAGGCTCAAGCCAGCGCCTCACGAATCACGTGGCCGTGCACATCTGTGAGACGGCGGTCGGCGCCATTGTGATAATAGGTCAGCCGCTCGTGATCCAATCCGAGCAGATGCAAAACCGTCGCATAAAAATCATAAACTGTGGCGATGTTCTCGACCGCGCGCCGTCCAAATTCATCGGTGGCGCCGTAGCTAACGCCGCCTTTGACGCCCGCGCCGAGCAGCCAGACGGTGAAGCCGTCCGGGTTGTGATCGCGGCCTGTTGTGCCTTCCTGATGCGTCGGCATGCGCCCGAACTCGGTAGTCCAAAGCACGAGCGTGTCCTTGAGCATGCCTCGCTGTTTCAGATCGGTGAGCAAGGCCGCCGTCGGCTGGTCGAAAATCGGGCAATGACGTTCGTAATCGGTCTTCAAGGTGCGATGCGCGTCCCAATTGAGCAAGCCGTCAATGCCGCTCGCCCGCGACGCGCAAAAGAGACTGACGTAGCGCACGCCGCGTTCGAGCAGTCGCCGCGCCAGCAAACAGTTGCGCGCGTACGCGGCCTTCAGCGCATTACTGTCCCCGGTCCCGTAGAGTTTGTGGACGTGCGCCGGTTCACGGCTGAGGTCCGCGGTTTCGGGCGCGGCTAACTGCATCTTAGCGGAGAGTTCGTAGGCCGAGATGCGCGCGCGCAATTCACCCTCGCCGGGATGGCGCAGCGCGTGCGCGTCGTTCAGCCGCCTCAAGAAATCGCGGGTCGCCTGCTCTTCGGCGTCTGAGATCTGCGCCGGGCGACTCAGATTGCGGATCGGCTGATGCGCCGCCAGCATCACTGCCTGGTGCTGCGCCGGCAAAAAGCCGCTCGTCCAATTCGCCTTGCCGTTGGGAGGCTCGCCTCGCATGTCAATGAGCGCGACGAAAGCTGGCAGGTTGTCGTTGAGACTGCCCAGCGCATAACTTGCCCACGCTCCGGCCGCCGGAAAACCTTCGCGCACAAAACCGGTGTGCATAAAGACGCTGGCCGGCCCGTGCGTGTTGGAGCGCGAAGTCATCGAATGAATAAACGCAATCTCGTCGGCATGCCTGGACATGTGCGGCAGCAGCGACGAGATCGGTTTCCCGCTGCGGCCCGCGGGCGTAAACGGCCAGGGCGATTTCATCAGATTGCCGTTCTTCCCTTGAAAGGTGACTTCCCTTTCCGCGCCCGGCAACGGCGCGCCATCGTATTTTTCAAGCGCCGGTTTGTAGTCCCACAAATCAATGTGCGAGGCCGCGCCGGGACAGAAGATTTGCAAGACCTGTTTCGCTTTGGGCGAGTGATGCTGAATGCGCTGGCCGGCTTCAAGCTCAGCGCCGAGCAGGTGTGTCAGCGCGACGCCTGTCAAACCGGTCGCGGTATTGCGCAGAAAATGGCGGCGAGTTAAGGCGAGTGGTGAATTAGCGTCCATAACCTCTCGAATTCAATTTACATACAACAGCTCATTCGTATTCAACAGCGCGCGCCCAAACGCCCGCCAGCCGTGCGCCGTGATCAACTCCAGCGCCTCGCGTTCCTCTACGGCCGTCGGTCGGCGCTGAAAGGATAGCGCAAATGCGCGGCGCACTTGCGCGGACAGGTTCTGCGGAGCCTCGCGTTTCACACGCTCAGCCAGCGCGTCGGCCATCGCAAGGGTGAACGAATGATTGAGCATTGTCAGCGCTTGCAGGGGTGAATTGGTGCGGATGCGATTGGGCGCGGCCGCCGCATTGTCAGGCAGGTCGAAATCGGTCAACCCGTCAATCAACGAAGAGCGCGCGTTTTGATGGTAGACCGCGCGGCGATAAGTTTCCGGCCCGTGCTTATCGAGCGGCGCGTAGGTGGCCACATTGTCTTCGAGGTAGCGATAGAGCCGAAAGCCGGGGCCGCCCATCCGCAGATCGAGCTTGCCGCTGACGCTGAGCAGCGAGTCGCGCATCTCTTCGGCGTCAAGCCTCCGCGGCGGGAAACGCCACAACAGCCGCGCGCTCGCATCGGCGCGCGCCGCCGCCGCGCGATAGTCGCTGCTTTGCCGATAGGTTTGCGAAAGCAGAATCTCTCGGCTCAAGGCTTTCAAATGCCAGCCGTGCGCTTGCAAGCGCCGCGCAAGCCAATCGAGCAATTCGGGGTGTGTGGGTTTGCCGCCCAGGTAACCGAAATCGCTGGGCGTATCAACTATCCCCGCGCCGAAATGATAATGCCAGACTCGATTGGCCAGCACGCGCGCGGTCAAGGGGTTTTCATCGCCGGCAATCCATTTGGCCAACGCCAGGCGACGCTCGCCTTCGGGCGCATCATCAGGCAGGGCGAACGGCTTCACAACTCGTTCCAGGACGGCCAGGCTCGCCGGCGCCGCCGCCGCGCCGCGTCGCGCCGGATCGCCGCCCTTGTGCACGTAGGTGGTCTCTTTCGGCTGCTCGAATTTGCCCGCCCATACGATCGGCAATGGCGGGATGGCTTTCAGTTCGCGATTGATCCGCGACAGTTCGTCGTCAAGGGCGCCGAGCCGCTGTCGTTCGGACTCTGTCATGACGACGCGCGAAAACCGTTCGACCAAATGCGCTTCGTTGAGAGGCGGCCGGGTGGTGGAATCGACGACGCTGCGCCACGTTTGGCCGTCGAGTGAGACCAACACTTCATATTCAGTGACAAACGGCCCCAGCCCTGCGCCCGGGTCGTTCGGCCCTGCGGCGCGGTCGTGCGAGAAGGCTATGCGTTCGATGGTTTCGACCCGCGGGAAGCTCAGCGTAAGTTCGGCCGGATTGCCGACAAACCAACGCTCGCCGAATTTGCCGTCGTTGACCAGCTCAACCCCGTACGCGTCGGCGCCCGCGACATCTTCAGCGCGGCGCGCAACGGCGCCGATTGCTTTCGCGCCTTGACTGGCCAGCGCAACGTTGCGGGCGTTGGGAGCGGGCGTCCAGACTTCAACCTCATCCAGTCGCGCGTTGACCGCAGATTTCGGATTGTCTGAGCTCGCCAGCATCCTGAATTTCAAATAGCGCGCCCCGACCGGCGCAAAGCGATGTTCATTGAAATGCCGAGTGATTTTCGGCAAGGGATAGTCGGCGACCTGCGCGGCTTTCTCTTTCGCGCGCGATGCGAGGCTTTTCTCCAACTCGGCTTTTTCTTTGTTCAGCGCCTTGCGGCGTTCCTCCAGCGGGCGGGTAGCGGTCGCATGCCGCGCCTTCGTTTCCGGATCGGCGCTTACGCGCTCGCCGTGCGTCACGCCTTCAAATGCGGCTCGCAGGCGGTAATAATCTTCGGTGGGGATCGGATCGAATTTGTGGTGATGGCAACGCGCGCAATTGACCGTCAGCCCGAGGAAGGCGTTGCTGGTCGCCGTAATCATATCGTCTAGCGTATTTGCGCGAATGACCTGTTTCTGCAATTCATCCTGATTGCCGACCGCGTCATATGGGCCGCAGACCAGGAACGCCGTCGCGACATCCACATTTGGATCACCCGGCCCGACCACATCGCCTGCCAGTTGTTCGATGATGAAGCGGTTGAACGGCTTGTCTTCATTGAACGATCGAATTACATAGTCGCGATAGGGCCAGAGGTTATTGATGATGTGATTTTGTTCAAAGCCCTTGCTCTCGCCAAAGCGGGCCACATCCAGCCAATGCCGTCCCCACTGTTCGCCGTAATGCGGCGAATCCAACAAACGATCAACCAGCTTCTCATAGGCTCGTGGGTCGCTGTCGTTGACGAAAGCTTCGACTTCTTCCGGCGATGGCGGCAACCCGGTCAGATCATAGCTCGCGCGGCGAATCAAGGCGCGCCGATCAGCCGGCGGATTCGGCTGCAAATTGCGCTCTGCCAGCTTTGCGTAGACGAAACGATCAATCGGCGAGCTCGCCCAAAGCCGCGGAATGCCTCCCGTCATTGGCGGTTCGGCGATGGAGAGGGGTTGCAATGACCACCAGTTCTGGTCGGCGCGTTTGGCTTCAACGGCGATCTTTTCTTCAGGCCATGGCGCGCCCGCGTCAATCCAGGCTTTGAGAAAAGCGATTTCGCGCGGCGTCAGCCGGGCGCCGGCGGGCGGCATCATTTCAGCCTTGTCCGCGCTACTCACTCGCCGGATGAGTTCGCTAGTCGCGCTATTGCCTGGGACGATTACCGCGCCGCTCACCCCGCCTTTCAGTGCTCCGGCCTTGTAATCCAACCGTAAACCCGATTGCTGTTTGTTCGCGCCGTGGCATTCGACACAGCGCGCATGCAACAAGGGGCGGATGTCGCGCTCGAAATCCACCTGCGTTTGCCAGCCGTAAACGCCAGACGCATTGGAAGATGGTTCGACAAAGGCGCGCCAGCCGAAGGCGAGCGCAATAGCTACGCACAGCAACCTGATTGTATTATGGTTTCTCATAACAAACTCAATCCGGCGCAGACCATTCATGGCGTTGATCCGCCTGGCATTGCAGCCCCTGCTATGGCTTGTGTGGCTGGCTATGCCGCATCTTACGCCCGGGCGCGTCGAAACGGTATGCGCCGGCGCCCTTCGTGGAAAAAATCTTCGCGCCTGGCGTCGAGCGGAAGTGGAGCGGATTGCAAATGAGTGTACGGTGTCGGGCGATTCGTTTAATTGTCCTGGTTGCGGCGCGGTACGGTCAGTAAATCGCGAAATGTTTTTAGCCACGAATGAACACGAATGAACACGAATATTATTTCCGACCCTGCCCGGTCTTGTAGGTTGTGTGACTGCCGTTCTCTCGCTTCTATTGGTGTTCATTCGTGTTCATTCGTGGCTAAAATTCCTGAAAATGCTTTTCCTTCCTGATTTCGCGATTTACTGACCGTACCGGAGCGCTCCTTCCCGTATATCCATGCGATGAATATTCCGGAAAAACCTGGAAATGTTTGATCGCTTCCGGTAAAAGCATTGTTATTGCGAGCGGGGCAATCTTGCCCTTCACAATCAAGACCATTTTTCGAGGACAAAAACCAATGATCGAGAGAAGAAGTCTACTCAAAGGCGCTGCAGCGGCGCTGACCACCTCCCTGTTCACCGGACGCGTGAAGGGCGCTAACGACCGCATCGCAATCGGCCACATCGGCATTGGCGCGATGGGGTCGAGCAATCTGGGCTTTGCGCTGAAGCTGCCGGATGTTGAGCCGGTCGCGGTGTGCGATGTGTACCAACCACATTTGGAAAAAGCCGTCGCCACGGCCGGCAAGGCGGGTAAGACTGTCAAAACCGTGAAGGATTTTCGTGAGATTCTCGCCGACAAATCCATTGACGCCGTATGCATTTCAACCCCCGATCACTGGCACGCTTATATGAGCGTCGAGGCGTGCAAGGCTGGCAAAGATGTCTTTGTCGAAAAGCCGGCTTCGGTGTACGTCGAGGAAGGGCGAAAGATGACGCAAGCCGCGCGCAAATACAATCGCGTGGTGCAGGCGGGAACGATGCAGCGATCCGGCGGTTATTTCAAAAAGGCGGCGGAGATCGTCAAAGGCGGCTTGATCGGCGAAGTGACGTTTTGTCACACATGGCAAGCAGGCGCGACGAAAAAGCAAGGCTGGGGCAAGCCCGTCGATGGGCCAGTTCCGGCGGGCTTGGATTGGGATATGTGGCTGGGGCCGGCGCCGAAAGTTCCCTTCAATGTAAACCGTTGGGGCGTGACCGTGACGACCTTCCCGACCTTCCGTTACTTCTGGGATTATGCAGGTGGCGCAATGACTGATTGGGGCGTGCACCTGATAGATCCCGTCCACCAATGCTTTGGCGAACCGATGCCGACTTCCATTTCGGCGATGGGCGACAAGCTGTATGTGGACGACAACGTGGAGACGCCCGACACGCTGATGGCTACGTTCCGTTATCCTAACTTCCTTCTGACTTACGAAAGCCGCACCGTCAACCCGATGCCGATGTTCGGGCAGGGCGCGGCGACTTCGATCCACGGAACGGAAGCCACGATTGTCGTCAACCGCGGCGGCTGCTGGCTGGTTCCCAACAGAGGCTCGAAAGTCGAGGCGCAAACATACGAGAACGATCAGGAGATGCGCGATTTGAACATTCCACACTGGAAGAACTTCATCGAATGCGTCAAGACGCGCGCCAAGCCCATAAGCGACATCGAGACCTGCGTGCGGTCATCGACAGCCTGCATCCTGGCTAACCTTTCGATGCGGCATAAAACCTGGCTCGATTGGGACGAGACGAACTGGACGGTAAAACAGAATCACATCAAGCCATTCCTGAAGGCCAAGTATCGCGCGCCATGGAAACTGGAAATTTAGTTTGACGTTGCCGACGCGAAACACTCAGCGAGCGAAACAGCGGGAGATTCTCAAGCCGCCGGTTGCGCGCATTATGCGTTCAACAATGCGGCGCTTCGACGTTCTCAACCTGTGGGCTTTTAGGGCCACAAATACGAAAGCCGGGTTCATCACCCGGCTTTTTGCTTTGCGAGCTATCAACGGACGACCTACACCCCGGCCACCGCTCGATCTAAGATTGTTTGGCGCCATTCCGTCTGTTTTGCGTCTTCATGTCATGTGGCGAGGTAGATTTTCCGCCTCCAATCCGCTCCCTGCCCAGATACACCACAAACATGGAGACACCCCACAATGCAAAACTATCTCTTCATTGGCGGCCATCAGGACGGCCTCAACATTCCCCTGGCGGACGACGTGGAGTTCATAGAACTGGCGGACGGCGCCACAGGCCGAGAGACATACATCCGCGACACACTCGCAGTCGGAGCCCTCGTGTCCTTCACGTTTTACAGACACGAGAAACTGCCGCCAGAGCAGGTTCTTGACCTGCTGGTCGGGCATTACAAGGCGTGGGCCGTGAAAATACCCGAGGGTCGCCTGTAGTCCAGGCAACGGCGAATCGGCCCAGGTTCGCGGCATTCGACAACGCCCCTCTCAAAGCTGTGGCGACTGTATCCTATTCCCTGCCCACCAATCGACTGAATTTGCCCTGGTTCCGCTCAAAATCCGGGCGTCACACGCGCGGCTCCGCGTTACGCCTGATGGTTTCCTCCATTCTCTCTGCGGCTTCCGCCATTCTCCTCATAGAATCCGCCATCTTTACAAGAGCTTTCATCCCGTACCATATGGCAATGACGACCACACCGCCAGCCGCAATCAATGCCGCGTTTATCAGAACGCCAAGGTATACGAATATTTCCATAATAAGTTGAACCTCCTAAGCGGTTGTTTCTTCTATTTGTGCGTCAGAATGCGCAAAAATTTCGCCCAGCCGTCTCCGTGACAGCCTGCACGCCAGTGTGCGAGTATGGCGCCGGCGCGCCTGGACGCCGCCTGATAGCGCCGGACTCTGCTGTAGTGAAATGTAAGCAGGATGAACGTTTCTGGAAGCGGCTGGACAGTGGGCGCAAACTGGAAGTTTAGTTCGCATTCTCGCTAGAGAAGAAAACATGCGCTGCCCCTGATTCAAAGTCATGAAACCGCCTCTGTTCTTAAATATCGGCTGCCTTGCTTTGCCGATTCTCTTACTGGCGAGTTGCAATACGGCTCCGCAACCCGCGAAACCGCGCATCGCGCTGGTGATGAAATCGCTGGCCAACGAATTCTTCAAAACGATGCAGGACGGCGCTACGGCGCACCAACAGACACATGCGGCGGAGTACGAACTCATCGCCAACGGCACTAAGGATGAGTTGGATCTCTCGCGACAGGTCGAAATCGTCGAGCAAATGATCGCGCAGCAGGTACAGGCCATCGTCATCGCGCCCGCCGATTCCAAAGCCCTCGTCCCCGTTTGCCAGCGCGCTCAATCCGCTGGCATTGTCGTCATCAACATTGACAACAAGCTCGACGCGGCTGTGCTCGCCGAACGCAATTTGCGCATCCCTTTCGTCGGCCCTGACAATCGCAAAGGCGCGCGCCTCGCGGGCGAAGCTCTTGCCCGCCGGCTCAAGCCCGGCGACCAGGTCGCGATCCTCGAAGGCGTCCCGACGGCCTTCAATGCGCAACAACGCAAGGCCGGATTTGAAGACGCGATGAAAGCGGCGGGAATGAATATCGTCAGCTCGCAATCGGCGGGCTGGGAAACCGCGAAAGCGAATCAGGTCGCGGCTGCGCTGTTGGTGGAAAAGCCGGAATTGAAAGCCATCCTATGCGCCAACGACAGCATGGCGCTCGGCGCGGTCGCGGCGATCAGAGCGGCGGGCAAGGCGGAGCAAATACGTGTGATCGGCTTCGACAATATCCAGGCCGTGCGTCAATTGCTCAAAGACGGTCTGGTGCTGGCGACCGTGGACCAGCACGGCGATCAACTTGCGGTTTACGGCATTGAATACGCGCTGGAATCGCTGAAAAACAAAACCTCTCCTGCTGACCGCGAAACGACGGTGGATTTAATTACAGCGGAACAGACGAAGAATTAATTGAAGTCTGCGCATAAATCGGAAGGCCCTCCCTGGGTACGCGCCGTCAAGGCGGATAGCTGAAGCGCTGAAGAGTATGCGGACCGTAAACATCGTCATCGTCGGTAGCCTTAATCTCGATTTCATCGCGCAGGTCGCGCGGGCGCCACAGGGTGGCGAAACGCTTACGGGCAGCCAGTTCGTGACCTTGCCCGGCGGCAAAGGCGCGAATCAGGCCTGCGCGGTCGGTCGCCTGGCGCGCCCCAACACCGCTGTGATGATTGGTTGCGTCGGGCAGGATGTGTACGGGCGGCAGTTGTTGGAAAGCCTGCGCGCTTGCGGGGTCGACAACCGCTACGTGCGCGGCGCGCCGGAAGCGGCGACCGGCGCTGCGCTGATCCTGGTCGAGGCGAGCGGGCAAAATCGGATCGTGGTGGTCCCCGGCGCAAACGATTGCCTGCGTCCGGAGGACGCAACCGAAGCCTTGACCGAGCTTGGCGGCTCGCATTTACTGCTGCAACTCGAAACGCCTCTTGCGACCGTCACTGCTGCGGCCGCGCATGCGCGTAGCCTGGGGATGACCGTAATTCTCGACCCTGCGCCCGCGCGCGAGATTCCCGCTGAGTTATTGCGCAACATCGACATCCTGACCCCGAACGAAAGCGAAGCCCTCGCGTTGGTCGGCGGCGCCAGCGACCGCATTTCGTCAACCGATGCGTATGATGTCGCGCGAAAGTTGCTCGCGCTTGGCCCGCGGTATGTGATTCTGAAACTCGGCGCGCAGGGCGCGTTTCTTGCGGATGGCGAACGCTCGCGGCGTTTCCCGGCGCGCCTTGTTGAAGCCAAAGACACAACGGCGGCGGGCGATTGTTTCAACGGCGCCTTGGCGACTGGGCTGGCCGAAGGCATGGCGTTAGATACGGCAATTGAGTTTGCCAACGTTGCGGCTTCGATTGCTATCACGCGGATCGGCGCGCAGGCTTCGTTGCCAACCCGCGCTGAAGTCGAGCAGGCGCTCCGGTAATTCTTCTCTTTGATTGTGAGGTTTCCATGAAAAAGACATTGATTCCCCTTCTGCTCCTGTGCGCTCTGCTGTTTGTCTCTGCGCTGATCACAGCGCAAAACAAAACGCGCCGGCTTTCCCAGGCCGTGTTGAAGGACAAGATCAAAGGCGGTTGGGCGGGGCAGATGATTGGCGTTTCGTTCGGCGCGCCGACGGAATTCAAATCCAACGGCAAGATCATCGAAGGCGAATTGAAATGGACCCCGGAGCGCATCAGCAATGCGATAGACCAGGACGACTTATACGTCGAAATGACGTTCACCAAAGTGCTGGACGAGGTTGGATTGAACGCTACGTGCGAGCAGTTTGGCGAGGCTTTCAAGGATTCCAAATATAATCTCTGGCATGCTAACGCAGGCGCGCGGCGCAATCTCAATCGCGGCGTCAAAGCGCCGTGGAGCGGGCATCCGAAATACAACTTCCATGCCAATGACATTGATTTCCAGATCGAAGCCGATTTCATTGGGATGATGACGCCGGGCTTGCCGCAGGAAGCCAACAAATACGCCGACCGCGTCGGGCGCGTGATGAATTATGGCGACGGTTTGTACGGCGGCATGTTTGTCAGCGGAATGTACGCCGCCGCCTTTTTTGAATCCGATCCGCGCAAAGTGGTCGAAGCCGGATTGAAAAACGTCCCCGCGAACAGCGGCTACGGCAAACTCGTGAGCGATTTGCTGGCGTGGCATAAACAATATCCCGACGATTGGAAAAAAGCCTGGCAGACGCTGAAAGACAAATGGGACAAAGACGATCCGTGCCCCGAAGGCGCTATGAAAGATTTCAATATTGACGCGCGCCTGAACGGCGGCCACATCGCGCTTGGACTGCTTTGGGGCAAAGGCGATTTCGATCAGACGCTGGATATTTCCACGCGCGCCGGACAGGATTCGGATTGCAATCCGTCTAGCGCCGTCGGCGTGCTGGGCGTGATGATGGGCTACGACAAAATTCCCGACCGCTGGAAATCCGGCGTCGCAGCGATCGCCGACAAGAAGTTTCAGTTCACGGATTACTCGTTCAACACCATTGTGGATTCCACTCTCAAACGCGCCTGCAAAGTCGTCGAGAGCGTAGGCGGCAAAGTCACTGAGAGCGAAATCATTGTGCCGGCGCAGCAGCCAAAAGCGCCGAAGTTGGAACAGTGGAACCCCGGCAAACCAGACCGGTTTGCGCAATTCAACGATCCGGCATGGCAGTGGAAAGGTAATTGGCGCGATGAGACACAGCCCAAAGATTACATGGACAGAAATAAGACCGGCGTAACAGGCAAGGTCGCCACTGGCGCAGGCGCCGAGGCCGCGCTGACTTTCGAAGGAATTGCCGTGTGTTTGATTGGTCCGATGACGCAGGAGGGCGGACGCGCGGATGTTTATCTGGACGGCAAGAAACTGGATCACATT
>DATEMG010000560.1:0-3838 GCA_035275805.1 Blastocatellia bacterium | reverse complement strand
GAACGAGCGCAGGCGCCACGATCCCATGGCATTCGCCGAAACCGATCCGTCTGAATCCTTCGCGCTCGCAATAACCGCGAAAAATCACCTCGTCCCCGTCCTGCAAAAACCGGCGCGCTTCGCCAGTCGGCAGATTGATTGGCTCCACTCCGCGCCCGGTCAATTCGATCAAACAGCCCATGCTCTCTTTCGTCGCGCCGGAGACCGTGCCGCTCGCGATCAGGTCGCCCGGCTGCATGTTGCAGCCGTTGCTCGTGTGATGCGTGAGCATCTGCGCGAACGTCCAGTAGAGGTCCCGCGTGTTGCTCGAAGTGAGGCGGTGGCGGGCGATTCCCTTTTCGCGCATCTGTTCGGTCGAGATGAAGACTTCGAGTTTGATGTCGAAACCGCCGCGCTCGCGGTTTTCGGGCGAATCGAGATAAGGCAGCGGTTCGGGATCGCCGGCCGGGCGCTTGAAAGCAAGCGCGCGAAAAGGCGCCAGGGCCTCCATCGTCACAATCCACGGCGAGATCGTCGTGGCGAAGCTCTTCGAGAGGAACGGCCCCAGCGGCTGATATTCCCAACGCTGAATGTCACGCGCCGACCAATCATTGACCAGACAGAGGCCGAAGATGTTGTCTTCGGCTTCGGCGATCTTGATCGGATCGCCTTGTTCGTTGCCGCTTCCGACGAAGAATCCGACTTCGAGTTCGTAATCCAAAACTTTGCTCGGGCCGAAAGCAGGCGCTTCTACATTGTCGTCCTTGGTTTGTCCGACCGGGCGGCGAATGGACGTCCCGCTAACGACGATGGAAGACGCGCGACCGTGATAGCCGATCGGAACCCATTTGTAATTTGGCATCAGCGGCTGATCGGGGCGAAACATCTTGCCGATGTTGGTGGCGTGGTATACCGAGGCGTAGAAGTCTGTGTAGTTACCGATGCGCGTCGGTAAGAATAGCTCCGCATCTTTCATCGGCGTCAATATGCGACTGGCGATTGCCTGGTTACTGCCGACTTCAGGGTCACTCAACACTTGGCTCAATTGTGTTCGCAATGCCGTCCGGTATTTTGGGCCAAGCGACATCAAAGAATTTAGAGAACCATCGCAATCCCGCGCCGCTACGTCGGCGGAATCTGAAAAGGGGAGGAGAATGCAACACTCAAATACATCGAGTATCTGGCTGCCGATGGCGACTCCGACTCGTGGCGCATCATCACTACCTGCTTTGCTAAAAATGCAGAACGGCAAATTCTGAATTGGAAAATCCGTGGTCGGATCATTGGCGGATTCGACCCAGCTTTTCAGATTCGGATCGTGCGTTTCGTTGATCGAATAGCTCATAGCAGGCCAATTTTCCTCAGATCTTCAATCGGCTCTTCAAACGAACAGGAGCCGAAGGCGATTGCGAGCAGGTTGCGCGAGTTTCGCAGTTGCCCCCTGACGATCATCTCGTCGCGCCAGGTCACGCCGCCGCTGTCGAATTGGAACGCTTCGGGCGATTTCTCTTCGATCAATTCGACGAGTCGCGAGACTTCCATGCCGTTTTGCGCGAAGGCGGCGGCCAGGAACACGTTCAAGAACCCGTGCATCATCGCCGAGGCGCTGTCGGGCGCGTAAGTCAACTTGTTGATGGAGCGCAGCGGATGATGCAACCCGGCGGTGGCTTTGAAAGGGACATCTTCTTCGGCGCAAATTTTGATGAAGCGCGCGAGGTCGAATGATGAGGGGAAAGCGTCGGCAGTCACGCCACCGGTCCGAACTTTCGCGCGCGCTCCCGTTTCGGCGATGCTCTTGATCAATTCGGCCGGATCGTCGCTGATCGGGATCTCTAAATAGGAAGTGAGACTCGTCGGCGTCAACCTCATTGCGTCTTCGATGTCGCCCGCCCGCTCGGCTTTGATTTCAATAGTGTCAATGAGGGCTACGCCTGCGGACGGATCTCCCGTCGCGTGCTTTTGATTGAACTCGGCGATCCTATCTAAGTCGGAAGTAAGATCGGCGCCGCCGAGCGCGCTCAAACGCCAGAAATCGTTTCCGTCCGAACCGCCGTCCGGCAGGATTCCTTCCGCCGCCTTTTCAAATTCATCGAGCCTCGCAACCGGAACAATGAATCGCCCGAGCGCCAAGCGGCATTCGCCCTCGCGGTACTCGGCGTATTTGCGCGTCGCCGTCCGCATATCGAGCGCGGCGGGCGGAAACAGCCCGGCGTAATCAATCAAGCCTATCAACAAATCTTGAAGCGAATAGATCATTGCCGCTTACCTCAGTTGAGGCTGAAGAAACGATTCGAGCGCTTGCGGGTCGAAATTCTTCTTCAGCCCTTCCCAGCACTCGAAGTAATCTTCCTGCCGAGCCTCAGTCTCCATCGCGAATTTGGTGGGGCGAATGACGTAACGCGACTCGAACATGAAGGCCAGCGTGTTCTCGTAGCGCTGCGGCTTCAAATCGGCGTCGCGGGCCTTCTCGAAGGCGTCGGCGTCAGGGCCGTGGGCCGACATGCAATTGTGCAGGCTCGCGCCGCCGGGGATGAAGCCTTCTTCCTTGGCGTCGTATTGGCCGAAGATCAGCCCCATGAATTCGCTCATTACGTTTCGGTGGAAGTACGGCGGCCGGAACGTGTGTTCGGCCACCATCCATCGCGGTGGGAAGATCACGAAATCGACGTTGGCCACGCCCTGCGTATCGGAAGGCGACGTCAGCACGGTGAAGATCGAAGGGTCGGGGTGATCGAAGCTGGCCGTTCCGATCGTGTTGAACCGCGCCAGGTCGTATTTATACGACGCGTAATTGCCATGCCATGCGACTACGTCGAGCGGAGAATGATCGATCTCGGCCTCCCACAAATTGCCCTGGAATTTTGCGACGATGCGGAAGTCTCCCTCGCGGTCCTCGTAGGCGGCGACGGGCGTCAGGAAGTCGCGCGCGTTGGCGAGGCCGTTCGCTCCGATCGGTCCGAGTTCGGGCAGTCGGAATTGCGCGCCGTAATTTTCGCAGACGTAGCCTCGCGCTTCTCCGTCAGGCAGCTCTACCAGGAACTTCAACCCGCGCGGCAGAACGCAAATGGCGCCCGGCGCGGCCTCCAACACGCCGAGCTCCGTACGGATCAGCAATCGCCCCATCTGCGGAACGACGAGCGTCTCGCCGTCGGCGTTGTAAAAGAAGCGGTCGCGCATCGAGGCGTTGCAGGCGTAGACGTGAATTCCCGCGCCCGTCTGGGCGGCGAGGTCGCCGCAACCGGCCATCGTGATCAAACCGTCAATGAAATCGGTCGGCGTCGAAGGCGGCGGCAAAGGGTCCCAGCGCAATTGATTCGGCGTGACGGGCGTTTCATCGAACGGCGCGCTTCGCAGCAGTCCATGGCGGCCATTCGGAACTTGCCTGAACGGCTTGTGCGTGACCGAGGGGCGGATGCGGTAAGTCCACGTCCTGCGGTTGGCCGCGCGCGGCGAGGTGAAGGACGATCCGCTGAACTGTTCGGCGTAAAGCCCGTAAGGCGCCTTCTGCGGTGAGTTCTGCCCGACAGGCAGCGCGCCCGCAATCGCTTCGGTGGCGAACTCATTGCCGAATCCCGATTGATATTGTGTCGCCATAAAATTCAAAGCCACAGAGCCACAGAGACGGTGAGACCGGGAACCACGGCGACTGGGCGACTGGGCGACGGGGCGAAGTCATTATCTCCTTGCCACCCTGTCTCTCCCCCCGTCGCCCCGTCGCCCAGTCGCCGTGGCTCTGTGGCGATGCCTCAGACTAAATTTCCGCGCCTCGCCTGTTCGCGCTCGATGGCCTCGAATAAGGCTCTGAAATTGCCCTTGCCGAAGCCCTGCGCGCCTTTGCGCTCGATGATTTCGAAGAAGA
>DATEMG010000559.1:0-4340 GCA_035275805.1 Blastocatellia bacterium | reverse complement strand
ACTGGCCGGAGCTAGCAGGCAAGGATGCCTGCGCTCCCAGGCGCTAAAGTCCGTCCCACGGATTCATCTTGATGCTGTAGCCATGAAAATAATAAGGGGAATTATCTCGCGAATCTAGGAACGCGCCTGGAAAAATAGCTTGCGTTACGCGTAAAACGGAATTGGGAAGCGCCCGGCAAATCGCCGGCGGGGCGTTGACAGTCCCGACCGCCGGCAACTAAATTGCTACCATGCTCCACAGGTCGCCAGTACTCATTATTTTGTTAACTTCTCTCCTGACTGTTATCGCCGCTTGCGGCGGGCGGCTTTACAAAGTCGCGCCTCTGCCGGCGAGCGTCCCACCAGAAATTTCGATGGGTAAAGGCGGTCTGGACGTCGGCGCCGCCGCGCTGGACGGCGAGCTGTCATATGAGCGCTTCGAGGCCAACCTCCCGCTAGCCGGGGTGATCGCCGTAGACGTCAGGCTGGTCAACAATTCGGAGGCGACGATTATGACGAATTCGCTCAGGTTCGAATTGCGCGACCCGTCCGGCGCCGAGCTCAAACGAATCGCCCCGAAAAAAGCGCTGAGCGCGGTGATGAAATATTACGGCGACAAGTTTTACGCGAAGGTCGCGTACCGGCGGACGCTCGAAGACTACGAATCGGTCGCGCTCAAACAAGGGAGCGCAATCGAGCCGGAGCGCGAGATTCGCGGAATAGTCTTTTTTCAAACCAAGCGCGAAACGGCCGGCGTCGACGGATTGATTCTGTCCGTCGCCGGCCTGAGCGCCCCGGTGAACGTTCGGCTTCAGACGGCGCATAAATAAAACATCAAAGTGTCTACAAATCACAACTACGACAATCGGTCGCCGAACCCGTTCTATCACATCGTCTGGGGCGTCCGGTTCTTCCTTTTGGGGATGCGAACGCTCGTCCGCAATGCGGATTTGCTCAGCCTCTCACTGATCCCGATGCTGCTGACACTAGCCTTGCTGGTGGGGCTGATTATCGGCGCCGCGTGGACGGTCGGCCGGCTCATCGGCGACGCCGTGCGCGTCGAGATACGGATAGTCGCGCAGGTTCTGATGTTTCTGTTGACGTTCTTGATCGCATATTTCCTTTACCTGCCTGTGGCCCGCGTGCTGCTGGCGCCGTTCGCCGAGGCATTGAGCCGCAAAACGCACACGATCTCGGCGGGCCGAAAAATCCGTCAGAACGATCAGGGCTGGACGCGCGCGATGTGGGAAGGGCTGAAGCTGGTGATCTTTCAATTGGCGGTCGCGCTGGCCGCCCTCGCGTTTGGACTGGCCTTCCCGCCCGTCGGAGCGCCCGTCGGAATGGTGGTCGCAATTTTCCTCGCCGGCCTGGATTTCTTCGACATTCCGCTCTCGACGCGCGGGCTGCGGTTGCGAAAGAAGCTAGGCGTGATTTGGCGCAATAAAACTCTGGCCCTCGGCTTCGGCGCCGCAGCCTATCTGATGCTCCTCATTCCGGTAATCAACATGCTTGCGCTGCCAGTCGGCGTGGTTGGGGCCACGTTATTGATTGACGCGCTGGAGTTCGAGGATTGATCGAAACAAAGCTCTGTTTATCCACGAAGGTTCACAAAGTCACACGAAGCGGCGCCGAAGCAGCTTGATATTCTCCTTCGTGGCTTCTTCGTGTGACTTTGTGGAAAGAATTATCAATTACCGCCGAATCCGAATCGAATAATCCGGCCAGCAGCTCAATTCATCTTGCGGTTCTTCGCCGCCGGCGTTGAAGGGGCCGAAGATGAACGGTATGGGCGATGAAGTCGGCGCCGGGGTCGCGAATTTCGGATCGAGAATCTTAGCGATCTGATCCCTCACGTCTTCCATGTGCATTCGCGTGGCGCGGTCGGTCGCGCGAACCATCGACCTAGTCACGTCCGCATTCAACGCCCGCAACTCGCCGCGAATGAACGGGCGCTGATCGTCATTGACCGCCGCCCGGCCGTTGAGCTTGTCGTTCATCAAATCCAGATAAGCGCGCTGCAGATTGCGGCGGTATGCGTCGATCTTCGGGGCGGCGGCCGTCCCGTTCACTTCGCCCCAGACGCCTTTTCGCACATCGGCGAGGAAATCCACGGGGCGATAGGCCTTGTCGCCGTCTATCGCCTCCTGCTCGGTCAGGCGGGCGAAGCGGGTTGGACTAATCAACTGCGACAGGATCGTCTGTTGCGCCGCTCTGACGCGGGCGAGCGCGCCGTTGGTTTCGATGCGGCGCAGGATTTCGGGGTTGAGCATCCATGCCGGCGTGGCGAAGACGTTGTCGTTCAAGAATCTCACCGCCTCGATCTGTCGCTCTTTCGGGACGGGTGTGTAGAGCGCGCCGTCCTGTCCGATGTGCTTCTGCTGAGTGTTGAAGCCGCCGACGATCGCCGTGACATGGCCCATCTCCAGCCGCCACTGGCCGATCATCGCGTTATACACCTCTTCGAGGTCGTCATAAGGCTCGCCCTTCTCGGTCGAGGTCGCGGAGAGCAGCATGTCGGCGACCCGCTTGAGGTTCTTCAACCCGAGCGTTGAAGCCTTGACCGCGTCGGCGTCGCCAACGGCCTCGGTCAATTCGCCTGGGTCGGCGCCGCGTGACCTGGCGGTCGAGAAGCGATACCACGGCGTCTTGTCCTGCTCGCGAGCCCATTCGTCGAGAGTCTTCTTTTCGTCTTCGGGCGTCTTGCATCCGTCAATCGGCTTGTAGCCCCACGCCGTAGCCCACTTGTCGTAAAGGCCGATCTTCGGGATCAGCAGGTCGACGGGGATGTTGTCTTCGGGCTGTGCGACGTAATTGAAGCGCGAGTAGTCCATGATTGTAGGCGTGTGGCCGTATTCCTTGAGCCACTTCGCGTCGCGGACCTTCTCGAACGGGTACATCGAACTGGCCTTCATGTTGTGCTGGAATCCGAGCGTGTGGCCGACCTCGTGCGCGACGACGAAGCGCAGCAACTCGCCCATCAAGTCGTCTGGCAGCGGCAATTTCGAGGCGCGCGGGTCGAGCGGCCCCGCCTGCGTGAAGTACCAGTTGCGTTGGAGGTTCAGCACGTTGTGATACATCTGAATGTCCGACTCGAGTATCTCGCCGGTGCGCGGGTCGTGAACGTGGGGCCCGGACGCGTTCATAATCGTCGAGGGCAGCCAGCGCACGACCGAATAACGCGCGTCTTCGGGACTCCATTCGGGATCGTCCTTCGGCGCTTCTTTGGCGATGATAGCGTTCCTGAATCCGGCCGCCTCGAACGCGGGCTGCCAGTCCTCGATGCCTTTCTTAACATACTCAACCCATTTCGTTGGCGTGGCCGGATCGACGTAATAGACGATCGGCTTGACCGGCTCGGAGACGGCGGCGTTGGGATCTTTCTTTTCCAGACGCCAGCGGGTGATGTAGACGCGCTGCGGCGCGCGGTGTTCGTCCTTGCCGTAATCGGTTTGGCGCACGCTGAAATAGCCGACGCGTTCGTCGAAGAGCCGCGGCGTCATCGGTTTTTCCGGCAGTTTGACCATCGAGTAATGCATCACAACAGAGGCGCTGCCTGTGCCCATCCCGGCGCCGAGGAATGGGTTCGGCGGGGCGGCGGTCGGCGAGGACGTCTCGGGCGGATTGGCGAAGGTGTGAGTGGCCTCGATCTCGATGTTTTCAGGGAACGAGACGACGCGTTCGACGAAAGAGCGCGAGGCGTCGAATCCTCGGGCGCGCAGCCGCGAACGCGCGCTGAACTCGGTGACTTCGGTGGTGAAGAGACTGGTCACGTCGATCACCACCGAGTCGTCTTTGCCGTTCTTGTCGAGGGCCTCGATGTTGAAAGACTTGATGATCGAGTCGTTGTTGGCCGCCTTGACGGCTTTCGAGATGGGCTCTTTCGGGTCGGCGACGACGTCGTACGCCACGTCGCGCAGCAGGATCCGATTGTTGTGGCGCTCCCAGCGAACGACGCGGTTGCCCATTGCCTGACCGCCGTAGCCTACGCCGAGCGTGGTCTTCGCTATCTGGCTGACCCACAGGAATTCCTTGTCGAATTCCTTCTTGGGAATCTCGTAATAAATCTTCTCTTTGACGCGGTGAACGGTGAAGATACCTTCATCCGACTTGGCGTCCTTGGTGATCACCCTGTCGTAAGGCTTGATCTCAGGCTCGCGGGAGGACGGAAAGGGTAGCGGGGGCCGCTCCTGAGCGCCGGACGGTGGCCCGCCCTGTGGCTCCTGCGCCCTGGTCGTCGATCCGTTTACGCCGGGCGCGGAGATGAGCGCCGAGGCGAAAGAGATCGCGCAGAGAGTCCTGGCAAATTTGTTCATAAATTTCTCCTTTTTCGATAATTGAAGGAAACCCCATCGATTGATGGC
>DATEMG010000558.1:0-2437 GCA_035275805.1 Blastocatellia bacterium | reverse complement strand
TCGATCGCCGGGTCGTCGCTCGACCCCATGACTTCGGCGCCGATCTGATAGAACTGGCGATAGCGGCCAGCCTGCGGGCGCTCGCGGCGGAACATCGGGCCAGAGTAATAGAGCTTGGTCAATTCGCCCGGCGATTTGTCGGCGAAGATTTTGTGCTGGATGTAAGCGCGCACGACCGGCGCGGTGTTTTCAGGCCGCAGAGTCAGCGATTCACCTTCACTGTCGGCGCGGGCGCGGTCGACGAAGGTGTACATCTCCTTGTGGACGATGTCGGTCGCTTCGCCAACGCCGCGCGCGAACAGTTCGGTCTTCTCGAAGATCGGCGTGCGGATTTCGCGGTAGCCGTAGCGGCGGAAGGCCTCGCGCGCCACGTCCTCGACGCGCCGCCAAAGCGGCATGTCCTCGGGCAAAATGTCTCTTGTTCCTCGAACAGTCTGAATCATAAATTAGTTTCTGTTGTCGTCGTTCAGTTGTTTTTCGCTGATTTCGGACGACCGCCACTAAATGGCGCCGCAGGCGGGATCGGGCCTGACAGATTAAGTCGCGGATTGTAGCATATCCCTGGGAGCGCAGGCATCCATGCCTGCGCGTTCCGGCAAAGGCCGACTTACCGAAGCAGGCAGGGATGCCTGCGCTCCCAGGGAGATCCACAAGGGAATCATGCTAATAATCGAACGACGCGCTAATGTCTTGATGCTCACGCTCAATCGGGCGGAAAAACGCAACTCGCTTCACCCGGATTTGATCGACCACTTGTCGAACGCGCTCGACGACGCGGCGGACGACGAATCCCTGAACGTCGTCGTCATCACGGGCGCGGGGACGACCTTTTGCGCGGGGTTGGATTTGAATCGCCTGCTCGGCCTCGAAACGGGGGGCAAGATCGCCTATCTCGAAGCCGTCTTCGCGCTCTTCCGGCGAATCTACGCGCTGCCGCAACCCGTGATCGCCGCGATCAATGGCCCGGCTGTGGCCGGCGGATTCGACCTGGCGGCGATGTGCGACCTGCGGCTCTGCGCTCCCACGGCGACCTTCGCTCAAACCGAAATCCTGCTGGGGTTGACTCAGATCGCCTACCCGCTCTACAAGATAATCGGCTTCGGCCGCGCGAAAGAAATGGCGATGACCGGCGACGCGATCGACGCCGACGAAGCCTACCGAATCGGACTGGTCAATCACATCTACCCGGGCGAAGAATTGCTCGAAGAGGCGCTGAAGTTGGCCCAGAAATTGGCGTCGAGGCCGCGCCAGGCTCTGTTTGAAACAAAGCGGCTGTGCCACGATTTACTCGACGTCGACACGGCCTCGGCCTTTGAGCGAATGAAAGGCGCGATCATTGAAAGACTGTCGTCAGAGGATCATCGACGGATGGCCGAAGAATTTGTCGAGAGATTGAGGGTTAAGAAACGGGATTTAGCCACGAATGAACACGAATGAACACAAATATCTTCTCGACCGTGGTAGCCTGCTTGCCTCCCATCTCCTTTCCGCCATTCGTCTTCATTCGTGTTCATTCGTGGCTGAAAATCTTCGGAGGACTTATTCTCACTCGCTACGCACGAACTTTTCGCGATCCAGAATCGCGAACAGCTCTTTGGCCGCAGATTCGAGCGCGACGCCGTCCTTCGATTCGAGCGTGACTTTGACGCGGTAGTCGGGCGAGGAAAAACTCGGATAGGAGCCGACGGCGACTTGTGGGTGGGCGTCGGCCACGGCGCGCAGCCCCCCGGCGATGTCGAACTCTTCCTGAAGCGTGTAAAACGCGCGCGCGAAGAAGGGCGCGACGCGAAAACGCTCGCGGATCGCCATGAACTTTTTGCGGAAAAGTTCGGGCACGCCGGGCAGGATAAAGACGTTTCTGACGCTCAGCATCGGCCACCGCGCCTCTTCGGTCACGAGCAATTCGGCGCCTTCGGGCACGTCTGCCATCCGCATCCGCGATTCGTCGGCGTCGTCGCCGAAATATGTTTTCAACCTGGTTTCGAGATTCGGGTGTCGAACGAGCGGAACGTCGAAGGCGCGCGCGACTCCGGCGAGCGTCACGTCGTCGTGCGTCGGCCCCACGCCCCCTGAAGTGAAGACGTGATCGAACCGCGCCGACAACTCACGCACAGCCGCCGCGACCTCCTCCACGTCGTCCGGAATGGTCACGATCCGTCGCAGGGCGACCCCCAGTTCGCGCAGTTCGCCGATCAGCAGGCGGGCGTTCTGGTCTTCGGTCTTGCCGCTCAGAATTTCGTCGCCGATCACAAGTATCGCAGCCTTCGGTATCTTCATACGCGCAATCATATCCATAGCAGACAACAAATGGAACAAAAGTTTATTATCGGGCGTCATTGAGTGGAACAGACTTTAGTCATGAGACAGACTTAGGGTCTTTGAGAAATAAATGGCGGCGCCTTTGCGGCCTTTGCGCCTTTGCGCCTTCGCGAGAACC
>DATEMG010000557.1:0-18015 GCA_035275805.1 Blastocatellia bacterium | reverse complement strand
CCGGGATAAATGAAAAGTTCCGTGCCGCCGCGCTCGGCTCGTAGGCGGCCGTCGGGACCGGCGGCGCTCTCCAACGCCCGAGTGGTCGTTGTGCCGATTGCCATAACGCGCGCGCCGGAGAGTTTCGCCCGATTGACCGCTTCGGCGGCCTCATCGGATATTTCATAACTCTCCGATGCTATGGCGTGCTTTTCGACCTCTTCAACGCGTACGGGTTGGAAGGTCGCATAGCCGACGTGATGCGTGATCTCAACGACCTTCACGCCGCGAGCGCGCAATTCGTCGAAAATTCGCGCGGTGAAATGCAATCCGGCGGTAGGCGCCGCAATCGCTCCACGCTCGCTGGCAAAGACGGTTTGATAGCGAGGCTCATCCAATCTCTGTCCTTCACGGCGTTCGCGTTTAATGTAGGGCGGCAACGGAGTGGCGCCGATCTCGTCAACGATCCGGTCAAAGTCGCCCTCGCTGTCAAAACGGATGTGACGACGGCCTTCTTCCACAATCGCGGTGACGCCGCCGCGCAATCGCCCGTCCCCAAACTCAAGCTCCGCGCCAACCTTCAATGAACGTCCGGGTTTCGCCAGGACTTCCCATTCGTTTGCGCTGTTTTCAATTCGCCGGAGCAGCAACGCCTCGACCAGCGCGCCTCGACGCCCATTCACGACCCTATGCCCGACAAGACGCGCGGGGAAGACGCGGGTGTTGTTTAACACAACAAGGTCTCCCGCATTAAGAAACTCCGGAAATTCGGCGAACGAACTGTCGCGCCAGGATCGATTGGCGCGATCGACCACGAGCATGCGCGAACGATCGCGCTCGGCGAGAGGCGCCTGCGCGATCAGTTCATCAGGCAACTCATAATCGAATTCGGAAACGAGCATATAGGCCCTATTTCTGATCTAATGAAACAGATCCGTTTGCAAAGAATTTTGTCTCTCAGCCGAAATCAATCCCAGGTGATGATAAGCCGCCGGAGTCACCACGCGCCCGCGCGGAGTGCGGTTCAGAAAACCGATCTGGATCAGATAAGGCTCGTAAATCTCTTCTATCGCCTCTTTCTCCTCGCTGATCGCCGCCGATATCGTGCCGACGCCGACCGGGCCGCCGTTGAACTTTTCAATGATCGTCGTCAGCAATTTGCGGTCGATTTCGTCCAGGCCGTAGCGGTCGACCTCCATCCGGTTGAGAGCGTCGGTGGCCACTTCTGCGGTGATGCTGCCGTCGTATTCGACTTCGGCGTAATCCCTGACGCGGCGCAACAGGCGATTGGCGATGCGCGGCGTGCCCCGCGACCGCGCGGCGATGGAGCGCGCGCCGCCGTCGTCGATCATGGCGTTGAGGATCGAGGCCGAACGTTCGACGATGATCTGTAAATCCTCGGCCGGATAGAAGTCGAGATGGAAGTTGATGCCAAAGCGCCCGCGCAGCGGCGCGGTAATCAATCCGGGCCGCGTCGTCGCCCCGACCAGCGTGAATTTGGGCAGATCAAGCTTCACCGACCGCGCCGACGGCCCCTGCCCGATCATCAGATCGAGTTCGAAATCCTCCATCGCCGGATAGAGAATCTCTTCAATCGCCGGATGAAGCCGATGAATCTCGTCAATGAAAAGTACATCGCCTTCTTCAAGATTAGTCAGCAAGGCGGCCAGGTCGCCTGCCTTTTCAATCACAGGCCCGGCCGTGGTTTTGATCTTCGCGCCCATCTCGCGGGCGACGATCCCGGCAAGCGTGGTCTTGCCGAGACCAGGCGGCCCGTTGAGCAACACGTGATCCAACGCCTCGCCGCGCGCGCGGGCGGCTTTGATGAAGATGCTCAGGTTGTCTTTTACCTTCTTCTGGCCGATGTATTCGCGCAGGATTTGGGGGCGCAGCGAAAGTTCGATCTGCTGCTCATCATTCGTCGTGTGTCCACCGACGAGGCGGAGTTCATCTTCCGCCACTTCTACTACTTCGTTGCTCGCCATCAAATTTACCTCTTGTTTTCATCTATTGAGCCTTCTCGAAGGTCACATGTTCCAAAAACGACTTAAGATCATCAATAATCTTTTGTAACGCCGCATCCGCATCAGCCGCAACATACCCGTCGCATAGGTCTTTAGATATGCGGTATGTTGCTGATCTTTCAACTTGAATGACATCGTCGGAAATGTGAAGCGGCTTTCCTTCGTCCATCGGGAAGGTTGGAGTCATACGGAAAAGCTCAAGCTCCCAGACACGACATCTGAAAAAATCTGTTCTCTCTGTGTCCTGGAAGAGCTCAATTCGAATTGGACTGAAAACATCTCCAAGAGTTATATCCAGTTCAATGACTTTAACAAGCTCAAAGACAGGGCTGGTGATAGCAGAGTGAGCAATCTTCATGGTTAGTTACTTTGCCAACTTTCTCAACGATTGTTTCAGCGCCACTTCAAAACTCGCATCGGAAACTTCTTTCAACACCGCATCCACAGCCTTTTCCGCCGACGCCTTCTGATAACCAAGATTGATCAGAGCCGAGATCAGGTCATCGCGCATCGCCTCGCCGACGCTGATGACCGCTCCCGCCCTCAACTGCTCCTCCATTTCAGGCGACGCGAGTTGCGCAACTTTGTCTTTCAACTCAACCAGCATTCGCTCGGCGGTCTTCTTTCCTATGCCAGGAACTCCGACCAGTTTCGCCAGGTTACTACTGCGAATGGCGTGGATTAATTCTTCCGCGCTCATTCCCGACAACGCCGTGATGGCCAGTTTCGGGCCGATTCCCGAAACTCCGATCATGAGAAGAAACAATCTTTTTTCGCGTTCGGTTCGGAAGCCGAAAAGTTGCAGCGCATCTTCACGCACGTAGGTGTATGCGCGCAACGAGACTTCGGCGCCGGGATCGCCCAGGTCATAAAACGTCGAAAGCGGGACGGTCAGCTCATAGCCGACGCCGCCGACGTCCACTATCACGGAGTTGGGCTGTTTCTGAATTAGTTTGCCGGTGATATGCGCGATCAAAATTCACTCCTGGGCGCCTGTTGGTTGCGCGTGCTGCACTTTGTTTCCTGGATGGAAAACCCAGTTTACGAAGCATTACGCGCGCCTGTCAATTTGCGCGCAATCCCCTTGCAAACCATAAAGTTGACAGCCTTGGCGACGCTGAGCTATCGTTGCCGACTAAGAGCGAATCACGGGTTAAATAGGGCGGAGAAGACACCAACGTCGGCCGCTCGCGGTCGAATCCCGACAACATGAAAACAGAGAAGGTTTCAGAATTAACGACAAATCGTCTCTCGATCTATTTGCGCTGTCTGAACGAGCTGTCAGTCTTCAAGGTGAAGACCATCTCTTCGCAGGCGATGGCCGATCAGTTCAATCTCAATTCGGCGCAGATTCGCAAAGACCTGGCGTATTTCGGCGAATTCGGCGTTCGCGGCGTCGGGTATTACGTCGAGGATTTGCGTCAGCATTTGATGAAGATTCTCGGTCTGACCGAGAAGCGCCGGGTGGCGATAGTCGGGCTGGGAAACCTGGGGATGGCGCTGGCCAATTACCAGGGTTTCAGCCATAACAATTTCGAGATCGCAGCTTTATTCGACGCCGATACTGAGAAGATCGGCAAGAAAACGCGCGCCGGACTGGAGATTCATGACGCGCGTAAGATCGGCGAAACCATTAAGCGCGAATCTATCGAGATCGTGATCATCGCCGTGCCCGCGACCGCCGCCGAGAGAGTTCTCGAAGAGGTTACGGAGGCTGGGGTACACGCCGTGCTCAATTTCGCGCCAGTCCATCTCAACCCGAGGCCAGGCGTCAAAGTCAAAAACGTCGACCTGACGATCTCGCTCGAAAGCCTGTCTTACTTTCTGGCCAATCCGAGCGACGAGGCCGTCAACGTGCATTACCGCGAGTTCCTGCGCCAGGATACTAATGGCGCCGGAGGAAATTTATAATGCTGTTCGATACAAGAGCCGCCTCGTAAGAAGCAAGATGACCGATGGTAGACGAGCAGAAAGTCAAAGAGCAAATTGTCGAGATCGCCACACGCTGTTACGACCGTGGCCTGCTGGTGGCTGGCGACGGTAATATCAGCGCGCGCGTTGCGCCCAACCGCATCATCGCCACGCCTTCGGGCGTCAGCAAAGGATGGATGAAGCCGGATATGATGGTCGTCGTCGACATCGAGGGCAATCCTCTCGAATCGTCAGACCTCAGCGTTTCGTCCGAATGGCCCATGCATCGAGTCATTTATCAGGCGCGCCCCGACATCAACGCCGTGGTTCATGCGCATCCGCCCTATGCCACCGGCTTCGCCGTCGCCGGCCTCAGCTTGAGCAAGGCGATTCTTTCGGAGGTCGTGTTGACGCTCGGCTGTGTGCCGCTCGCGACTTACGGGACCCCTTCGACACGCGAGTTGACCGACGCGATCGAGCCATATCTGGAATTTCACGACGCGCTGTTGATGGCCAATCACGGCGCGGTGGCTTACGCCGAAACGCTGGAAAAGGCGTTCAACAAACTCGAGACGCTCGAACACACCTGTAAAATAAGCTTCATCGCCCGCTCCCTGGGCAACGAAAACACCATCCCGGACCGCGCGGTCGAAAAACTTTTTGAAATCCGCGAACGCAACGGCGCAATGCGCCCCGAAGCGCGGACCGGCCAGGTCTGCTCTTATACGCCGGGGGAGAATAGCGACGGGGAGACGGGGAGACGGGGAGACGGGGAGAATGAACAAGTGACGTTGACTCGCGCGGAACTTGTGGAACTGTTGGTAGAATCTGCGAGATTGTTTCAATGATAGTCACGCGGCAAAAGCGCGTGGGGAGACGGCAAATGAAAGAGACTGATAAGAAACACATAGTCCAGGCTCCTTCTTCGGGCGGCTCGGATTTGCCGGGGCAAGTCCTGAGCGTGGAGTTGGGCGAAGACGAAGAAGTCATCTGGCAATGGACGCATCGCCCGGAGGGGACGAGCGCGGTCACCGGATACGAGGTTGTCAAAAAGACTGAAGAGCAGAGCGAAAGGAGCAAGAAGTAAATGGAAGCTTTGGGAATGATCGAGACGAAAGGGTTGGTGGCGATGATCGAAGCGGCGGACGCGATGGTCAAGGCGGCGAACGTCAGCCTGGTCGGCTACGAGAAGATCGGCGGCGGGTTTGTCACCGCGATTGTGCGCGGCGAGGTCGCGGCGGTCAAGGCCGCCACCGACGCCGGCGCGGCTGCGGCCCGCCGTGTGGGCGAGCTGGTCAGCGTCCACGTCATCCCGCGCCCGCACTCGTCGGTTGACGAAAACCTGCCCGTGGCGCTCCAATTGAGTGGCGGGAAATAGAGGAGAAGTGGGAGTGGGGAGTAGGGAGTAGGGAATGGGGGAAGAAGGAAATCTGGAATGCTATTCTTCCCCATTCCCCACTCCCCATTCCCTACTCCCCAATCACTATGATCATCGGACGCATCATCGGCAACGTCGTGGCGACGCGCAAAGACCCTCGCCTCGAAGGCAAAAAGCTCCTGCTTGTCCGACCCATCACGGTCACAGGGGAAGACGAGAGCAGTTATCTGGTGGCTATAGACACCGTCGGCGCGGGCTATCGTGAAAAGGTGTTGGTCGTGTCGGGCAGCAGCGCGCGTTTGGCCGATGGGCTGAAAGACCGGCCTGTTGACGCGGCGATCGTCGGGATTATCGACACGGTTGAAGTGACAGATTGACATGACTACCATCCGCATAGCGCTCGCGCAGATCAATCCCACAGTCGGCGATTTCGCCGGCAATACGGCCAAGATCATTTCCAGCATCGAGCGCGCGAGAGAAATCGGCGCGGACATCGTCGCGGTTCCCGAACTCTCGCTGCCTGGTTATCCGCCGGAAGACCTGTTGCTCAAACCGCAATTCATCACCGCGAACCTGCAAGCTCTGGACCGAGTCATCACCGCGTCGACCGGCATAATTTCGATCGTCGGTTTCGTGGACAGGACGACCGACATTCACAACGCGGCGGCGGTGATCTGTGACGGGCGGTTAAAAGGCGTCTACCACAAAAACTTCCTTCCGAATTACAGCGTCTTCGACGAGTACCGTTATTTCGACGCGGGGCAAACGACGCCGGTCTTCTCATACGGCGACGCGCTGATCGGCGTGAACATCTGCGAAGACATCTGGTATCCGGGCGGGCCGACCCAGGTTCAGGCGCTGGCGGGGGCGCAGATAATCATAAACATCTCGGCCTCGCCCTACCACGCGGGCAAAGGGCGCGACCGCGAGCGGATGCTGGCCACGCGCGCCGAAGACAACGCCGTCGCGCTCGCTTATGTGAACCTGGTGGGCGGCCAGGACGAACTGGTCTTCGACGGCCAGAGCCTGGTCATCAGCGAGAACGGGCGCATCGTCGCCCGCGGCAAATTGTTCGAGGAAGACCTGATCGTCGCAGACATCAACGCCGAAAGAGTTTTCAAAGAGCGCCTGCATGACCCGCGCCGGAGGCAGGAACGAATCGATCTGGCGGCGGCGGGCGTCAGCGTCGAGCGGATAGAGCTTAGAGGACAGCCGTTTGAAAAGGCGAAACCTGAGATCGAGATCCGGCATGCGAGGCCGCACGCGCTCCCCGGGTCGGCCGAAGAGATTTATCAGGCTCTGGTCATCGGCGCGCGCGATTACGTCCGCAAGAATGGCTTCCAGAGTGTGATTATCGGATCATCAGGCGGAATCGATTCGGCGCTGACGGCCTGCATCGCCGCAGACGCGCTCGGCGCCGAACACGTCACCTGCGTCTTTATGCCCACGCGCTATTCATCTTCCGAAAGCGCGCGCGACGCCAGACAGTTGGCCGAAAACCTCGGCGTCCCCTACCACGTCATCCCGATTGAAGACACTTTCAGACAATATCTGGAGATGCTCAAACCGGTCTTCGCCGACACGCCTTTGGGAGTCGCGGAAGAGAACATCCAGGCGCGCATTCGCGGCAACATTCTGATGGCGCTCTCGAACAAATTCGGCGCGCTGGTCTTCTCGACCGGCAACAAGAGCGAGACCAGCGTCGGCTATTCGACGCTTTACGGCGACATGGCGGGCGGCTTCGCGGTGATCAAGGACGTGCCGAAGACGCTGGTTTACGAACTCTCGGAATACGTCAACCGGCGCACGACCAAACCGGTCATCCCCGAATACATCATCAGGCGCGCGCCGTCAGCCGAACTTCGCGACAACCAGACCGATCAGGATACGCTGCCGCCTTATGACGTCCTCGACACGATCCTGGAACTTTATGTCGAACAGGATTTGAGCCTCGAAGCGATCCTCATGGAAAATGCGGGGGCCGAAGGCTACGACGAAAAGACCGTCCGCTGGGTCATCCGGCAGGTCGACATCAACGAATACAAGCGCCGGCAGGCCGCGCCCGGAATCAAGATCACTCCGCGCGCCTTCGGACGCGACCGGCGAATGCCGATAACGAATAAATTTCACGGATAGGTGTCAGGTGTCAGGTGTCAGATGTCAGGGCGAGCGCAATTTCTACTGACACCTGACACCTGACACCTGACACCTGACATCTGGCGATGAATCTTCCGAACCTGCTCACACTCGTCCGCATCTTCATCGTACCGCTGCTGGTGGTGGTGTTGCTAACCAGGTTTTCCGAGGATTGGGTCGGGCTGCCGCAGCACATCGCGGGCGTGAGCCTCTTTCTGTTCGCGGCGATCACCGATGTTCTCGACGGATGGATCGCGCGGCGGCGGAGGCAGGTCTCACGGTTCGGGATTCTGCTCGACCCGATAGCCGATAAACTGCTCATCTCCGCCGCGTTCATCTCGCTGGTCGAGAACAGGCTGGCGCCCGCCTGGGCTGTGGTGATAATCGTCGGGCGCGAATTCGCCGTGTCGGGCCTGCGGGCGGTGGCAGCCAGCGAGGGCTGGGCGATCCCGGCCTCGAAGGCCGGCAAGTTCAAAATGTTCTCCCAGGTAGTAACCATCAGCCTGCTGATCACATCGTCAGTAGACGGCCAGCCGCCGGTCGAGACAAAGGCGTTTCCCATTATCGCATTCTGGACGGTGCCCGAGATGCGCGCCGCGCTGCAACACTTCTTCGGCCCCGGCGACCTGAACTGGCTCGATTGGAGAGTGCTCTTTTACGGGCTGGGCCGCGGCTTACTGTGGTTGGTGGTGATCTCGTCGTGCTGGTCGATGTATGGATACTTCCGGGCGTTTTACGGGAGCATTCGCGAGAATCTAGGAGCCGGCGACGGCGCCTGGAAGCGAGCGGAACCGGATGCGTTAGAAGTCCACGTAAATTTGATAGGTGAAAAAGAGACATGATTGTCGAATATGAAGGTAAACGCCCGCGCATCGGCCAGGATGTATTTATAGCCCCGACCGCGGTGATCATCGGCGACGTAGAGATCGGCGACGGCGCGAGCGTCTGGTACGGCGTCGTGCTGCGCGGCGACGAGGGCCGGATCGTCATCGGGCGCGGCTCGAACGTTCAGGACAACACGGTCATTCACACCACGCCCAAAATTCCCACGATTCTCAAGGAAGATGTGACCATCGGCCACGGCGCGCTGCTCGAAGGCTGCACGGTCGAAGACGGCGCGGTCGTCGGGATGGGCGCGGTCGTGCTGCACGCGGCGGTGATCGGCCGACAGGCGATGGTCGCGGCGGGCAGTGTAGTTACTCAGGGCGCGATCATCCCTCCGCGCACATTGGCCGCAGGCTCACCCGCAGTAGTCAAGAAAGAACTCTCCGGCGCGGCCCTGGCGTCGGTCGAAATCAGCGCGAAGGTTTATCACGAGCTTTCCGCGAGTTATCTCAAGCAACGACTCGATGATCCGACGCTGGCACATGCGGACTGACGCATTTGAAGTCGTATCGCTCTGAAACGATAATCTGGTCTGGCAAGCGCGAAAATTACAACTCAGATCGGCGGAGCCTTTTGAGTGCGGGAGCTTGGGATACTGCTGGCAAAATCTATGATCCCCTAGCGCCAGAGGCGCGGAATGTTTATAGAACATGTTGCGCAATAGTTTCCCAAGCTCCGTAGGAGCGACATCCGTCATATTTCGCTCCTACGGAGCTTGGTAGAATTGCCTGCCAAAGCCTATAAACATCGCGCTCCTAACGGAGCTAAGGGCAATGAGGCTAGTTTCCTGAGTTTGCCAACAATATCCCAAGCTCGCGCACTCCAAAGGCCTGCGTCATTTGAAAACGTGGTCTCACGAACGATCTCGCATTATCGCATCCTTGACAAACTCGGCTCTGGCGGAATGGGAGAGGTCTATCTGGCCGAAGACAGGCGGCTGGGGCGCAAGCTGGCTCTGAAAATACTGCCCGCCGAATTCACGCGGGACCCGGACCGTGTGGCGCGGTTCGAGCAGGAGGCGCGCGCGGCCTCGGCGCTTAATCATCCGAACATCATCACGATCTACGAAGTCGGCGAACACGAGGGCGCTCATTTCATCGCCACTGAATTCGTCGAAGGCCGGACGCTGCGCCAGTCGTTGCCGCCCGGCGGGATGCCGCTCGGCGAGGCCCTGGAGGTCGCGATCCAGGTCGCCGGGGCGCTTCAGGCCGCGCACGAAGCGGGCATCACGCACCGCGACATCAAGCCCGAGAACGTGATGATCCGCCCCGACGGTTATGTCAAGGTCCTGGATTTCGGCCTGGCCAAACTCACGGAAAAATCGGACCCGAAGATCGATCCCGCGAAAGTTGATAAAGAGGCCGCGACGGTGCTCAGGCCAAATACCGATCCTGGCACGGTCATGGGCACGGTGACATACATGTCGCCCGAACAGGCGCGCGGACTTAGCGTCGACGCGCGCAGCGACATCTTCAGCCTCGGCGTAATGGTTTACGAGATGGTCGCGGGACGCCCGCCTTTCGAAGGCTCGACGTCGAGCGACGTGATCGCGGCGATACTGGTCCGCGAGCCTGCGCCGATCTCGCGACTCGTCGCCGGGATTCCTTCGGAATTCGAGTGGATTTTGAACAAGGCTCTGCGCAAAGAACGCGACGACCGCTACGAAACCGTTAGAAGTCTCCTCAGCGACCTGAAACTTCTGAAAAGCCGGCTGGACTTTGAATCCGCGCTCGCCCACGCCGGCCAGCCTCAATCGCTATTTGGAATCAGCGACGAGGCGAGGGCGGAGATCGGCGAGGCCATGACCGCCGAGATGAGCGGCTTTGTGGACGATGTCATCGCGTCGCCGATTCGTCGCAGTTCCGGCCACGCGATCGATTCGCTGGCGATCCTGCCCCTGGCCAACGACGGCGCCGACGCGGAGATGGAATACCTCGGCGACGGCATCATCGAAAGCATCATCAACAGCCTGACGCAACTTCCTCAATTGCGCGTCATCCCTCGCAGCACGGTATTTCGCTACAAAGGCCGGAAAGTCGATCCGGAGGAAATCGGCCGGGAGCTGGGCGTGCGCGCCGTGCTCACCGGACGCATTCTGCAACTCGGCGATTCGCTGATCGTCAAGACCGAACTTGTAGACGTCGGCCGTCACACGCAACTATGGGGCGAACAATACCGCCGCTCCTTCACCGACATCTTCTCGCTGCAGGACGACATCTCGCAGGAGATCAGCGGAAAGCTGCGGCTGCAATTGTCCGGCGACGAGCGTCAGAAGCTGGTCAAACGTTACACCGACAACACCGAAGCCTATCGCCTCTACCTGAAAGGCCGCCACTTCGTCCACAAACGCACGCCCGATTGGATCAAGAAGGGCGTCGAATGTTTCTTGCAGGCGATCGATCTCGACCCAAACTACGCGCTGGCTTACGCCGGGTTGGCCGAAGCCTACGGTTTTCTGGCCTCCTCGACCGGGGGCCAGCCGCCGCGCGAAGCCTATCCGAAGGCCAAGGCCGCCGCGACGAAAGCGCTGGAGCTTGACGAGACTCTAGGCGAGGCGCATTGCACGCTGGGATTCTTCCGGCTGCTTTACGACTGGGATTTCGCCGCCGCCGAGAATGAGTTCAGGCGCGCCATCGAACTCAGCCCCAATTTCGCCAACGCCTGGGACGGTTACGGCTTCTATTTCAAAGCCACGGGCCAGAACGAAGCCTCCATACGCTCCTGCCAGCGCGCCCAGGAACTCGAGCCGCTCTCGCTATTCATCACGCTCAGTCTGGCCTGGGCGTATTACTTCGCGCGCCAGTATGACCGCGCGATGGAGCAGGGCGCCAAGGCGCTGGAAATGGACCCGAACTTCGGCTTCGCGTACTGGCATCGCGGGATGGCCTACATCCAGCAGAAGAAATTCGGCGACGCCATCACCGCGCTGCGCAAAGCGATCAGCCTCTCCGGCCCGGCCACAACCTTCATCTCCTACCTCGGATACGCCAACGCGCGGCTGGGTAAGAGCCGCGAAGCCCGGCAGATGATCGCGCAGTTGGAGCGCGTCTCGAAGCGACAGTACGTCTCCTCATATTTCATCGCGGTAATCTATCTTGGGTTGGGCGATCTGGACCTGGCATTCGAGTGGCTCGAGAAGGCTTACCAGGAGCGCTCGGGTTTTATGGCGTTCATTAACGTCGAACCGATGCTGGACGCCCTGCGGGGCGATCCGAGGTTCAAAGCGCTGGCTGAGAAAATAAGACCTCTCACCTGAAGTAAGAGCACGCCACCTAAAAGGACTTTGCGAACTTTGCGCCTTTGCGCGGAACTTGCCTCGCTTTGCATGGTTTCTCGCAAAGGCGCAAAGGCGCAAAGTTCGCAAAGAAATGTCTTCATATGGAATTGAAAAAGAGAATCTGGGAAATTGTGGAAGTTGAGAAACCGGGCGCCGAACGCGAGAGAGCCTTGGACGCCTTCGACGTCTTCATCCTCACGCTCATCCTGTTCAATGTCGTCGCGGTGATTGTCGGCACTGTCAAATCCTTCGAAGCGCGCTTTCAATCGGCGCTGCGCTGGTTCGAAATCTTCTCGGTCGCGGTCTTCACGATTGAATATCTGGCGCGCGTCTGGGCCTGCGCGTCGCAAAGCGAATACTCGCGCCCGGTGATCGGAAGGCTGCGATTTATGCTGCGGCCCATTGCCATGATTGATTTGCTCGCGATTCTGCCTTTTTACCTGACGTTTTTCACGGCCGACCTGCGTTTCATTCGCGCGCTGCGGCTTTTCCGCCTCTTCAGGGTTGCGAAACTGGGCCGGTATTCGTCGTCCATGCGGTTGTTCGGGCGCGTGTTCAGGAACAAGAGGGAAGAGCTTTTCGTGACGGCGATGGTGATGATGATGATGGTCATAATGTCGGCGTCGTTGATGTACTTCGCCGAAAATGAAGCTCAGCCGGATAAGTTCACCGACATCCCCTCGACAGTTTGGTGGGCGGTAATGACGCTCACGACAGTTGGTTATGGCGACATCTTTCCAATTACGACCATGGGCAAATGCCTGACGATGGCGATCGCCATACTCGGAATCGGAATGTTCGCCCTGCCAGTGGGCATCTTCGGCGCCGGGTTTGTCGAAGAGATTCAAAAACAGAAGGCCGGGAAGACGACTTGCCCGCATTGCGGAGGCGAGATCGGGTGACGGCGCGCATAGAGCAGTTTTCACGCGGACGGGCGCGGGTCATAGCGGATAAATCCCAAAAGATCAGCGCCAATCCGCTGCGGTCCGTGTCATCCGCGTTCTATTGCTGCTTTCTTGGCCTTTCGCCCCTGTTGGGGGGACTTGATGAAACCCAGGATCACGATGGCCAGTTCGTCAGGATCAACCGGCTTGGCGACGTGTATCTGGAAGCCGGCCTTCAGGGCGTTTACCCGGTCTTCGACTCGTCCATAGGCCGTAAGCGCCACCGCCGGAGTATAAGCGCCGTGCGCCTCTTCCCACTCACGCAGGCGACGAATCAGGCTGTAGCCGTCTTCATCCGGCATTCCTATGTCGGCCACTATCACGTCGGGTCGCTCCGGCGGCGGAGTTTCGGTGATCAGCGCGTAGGCTTCGGCGGCGGAGTTGACAGCAATGACGTCCGCGCCGTAATTCTCGAGCGCCGACTTGAGGAGTTCGCGCGCATCGTCCTCGTCGTCTACAACCAGCGCGTGCACGCCCGCAAGTTCCCCCGAGCTTTTCGCGGCAGCCGCGCCATCGACTTCCCCGATCGGCGTGGCGACAGCGCGGACCGGGAGCGTCACTTTGAAGGTAGCGCCCTGGCCTTCGCCGGCGCTCTCGGCCTCAATCGTCCCGCCATGCAACTCGACCAGGTATTTGGCGAGAGCCAGGCCGAGGCCGAGGCCGCCGTGCCTTCTGACGCTCGACGTGTCGGACTGGTGGAAACGGTCAAAGACATAAGGCAGGAAATCAGAGCTGATGCCTTTGCCTGTATCGCTCACGGTGATGCGAATGTGCGGGTCCACGCGTTCCAGTCGCGCGTCGACGCGACCTCCTTGCGACGTGAACTTAATCGCGTTGGAGAGCAGGTTCCAGACGATCTGCTGCAACCGGGCTGGATCGCCGGTAATCTGGCCAATTTCAGAGGGCAGGTCGGCCCCGAGCATGACGCCCTTCGCCTCCGCCGCCGGACGGATCGTTTGAACCGACTCCTCTATCACCGAGACCAGGTCCACCGGGCCGACGACGAGTCTCAGCTTGCCGCTGATGATGCGGGCCGTGTCGAGCAAGTCATCGATCAGGTGCGCCTGAGCCTTCCCGCTGCGCTCGATGACCTCCACCGCGTGCCTGACCTCCTGGGCGTCCATGCCGCCGTAGCGCAACAAAGCCGCGTATCCGAGTATCGCGTTCAAAGGCGAGCGCAACTCATGTGAAACGACGGCGAGAAATTCGTCCTTGGAACGGGTCGCAGCCTCGGCCGTTTCGCGCGCGGCCCGCTCGCGGAGGAGCAATTCTTCGCGTTCCACCTCCGCCCGCTTGCGCGCTGTGATGTCTTGAATGTTGGCGACCGAGTGTAGCGGATGGCCTTCGTCGTCGCGGACTATCGTCCAGTTGACCAGCGCCCATATGATTTCACCGTCTTTACACACGTAACGCTTCTCGATGCTGTATTCTTCAGGCTCGCCGGTGAAGGAAGAATTCACTATGTCGACGCTGGCCTCGCGGTCCTCGGGATGTGTCACATCGTAGAGAGTGAGATGGAGCAATTCCTGCTCCGAGTAACCCAGCATCTGACAGTATTTGCGATTGACACGGAGGTATCTACCATCGGACGAGACTCGCGCCATGCCTACGGCCGACAGATCAAACAAAGAGCGCAATTCTTCCTCTCTTCTACGTAACTCCTCCACTCTGTAGCGCTCGGTCACGTCGCGATGCGCCGCGGCGAAATGCGTCACTTCGCCGGTTTCATTGCGCACCGGCCTGGCGGTCCATTCGAGATGAATTTCCGAACGATCTTTGCGGTAATTGATTGTCTCGCCGTGGAAGACTTCGCCCGTCGCGCAATTCTTACATAATCGGCGGAGTAGAGAGCTATCGGTTTCGGGTCCCTGCAAGATATGAGGCGTTTTGCCGATTACCTCCTCCGGCGCGAAGCCGGTCATTCTCGTGAAAGCCGGGCTGACGTAAACAATCTCTGGGCCTGGCGGGTCGGATTGCGACGTCATAATGATGACCGATTCATTATCGTGCTCCATCGCCGTTTTGAACAAACGCAATTGCTCTTCGGCTTTATTGCTAAAAGCTGTCTCCAGCCGTGAGACGGTCACGCCCTGATCAATAAGCTCAGGCTCACTCACCTTGCCCCGCTGCCACTGTTCAGTATTTTCGCTGGCAGAGTATTGTAGTTCTTTCATATCCACCTCCGAGGACGCGCAAATCGCAGCCGGCCTCATCAGTCGGATGAACCCTCACAAAATTGACCCCAATATCGTAATCATCATTATGAGGCGCCGGCCGCGACAGCGATAGTGACCGACTCGCAGCTCCGGTATTTGCTTGATATGTAGTCAACCAAGATAATAGGAGCAAGATCGGTCATCTCTGCTTGGTGGATTCAAATACCTTGGTGAGAGGTGATTTATGATCGGGAGCCGGGGGAAAAAACTTCCAGCTACTGGACGTGACGACATGCAATCATCAATCAATCAGCCTGAGGAGCTCCAGCGCGACGTGAATGAAGCCGGCCCCTGGAACCCCAGCCAGCGGCATTACGACCAGACCGAAAGCCTGCGCGAAGGTCAGAAGAACATCGCTGCGCCCGGCGATAGCGAGGCGCGGTTCAGGGGTGTCTTCGATAACGCCGCCGTCGGCATCGCCCGCGTGGCTCCAGATGGCCGCTGGCTGGAGGTCAATCAACGGTTGTGCGAAATCGTCGGCTACGCCCGCGAAGAACTGATGACGAAGACATTCGGCGACATCACCCATCCGGACGATCTGGAGCAAGACCTGGGAGCGTTGCGGCGGATGTTGGCAGGCGAGATTGAGACCTACCTGAGAGAGAAACGCTACTATCGCAAGGATGGCTCCGTCGTGTGGGTCAACCTGACCACTTCTCTGGTGCGCAATGCGGACGGGGCGCCAGACTACTTTGTCTCTCTCATCGAGGATATCTCCGCGCGCAAGCTGGCCGAAGAGAAGCTGCGCGAAAGGGAGGAGCGGCTGTCGCTTGCAACTTGGGCGGCCGAGTTGGGGGTTTTCGAATGGGACGTACAGGCCGACCTCACCGTCTGGGAAAATGAGCGGATGTATGAAATTTTTGGCCACACCCACGCCGACGGCGCGCTCAGCAAGGCGCAGTTAATTGAACGCTATGTACATCCGGACGATGCCCCTACGTTCGATCAGGCGCTTGCCGACGGAATGAAGTCCGGGCGCTCGTTCCACACCGTTTACCGTATCCATCGCAAGGACGGCGCGCTGCGTTGGCTGGAGTTAGCCGGTAATTTCGAACTGGCGCCCGATGGCGCGCCGATACGAATGATCGGGGTGCTGGCGGATATCACCGAACGCAAGCGATCGGAAGAAGCGCACGTGAAGAGGGTGGCGCTGCGCGCCGATGTGAACGCCGCCTTGGCCGAGCACAAGGGGTCCCTGCAAAGCATGCTGCAAGAGAGCGCTGAAGCCCTGGTCCGTCATCTGGATGTGGCGTTTGCGCGCATTTGGACGCTGAATCCAAAGGAGTCTATGCTGGAACTACAGGCCAGCGCCGGGATGTATAGGCGCCTGGATGGCAGTCATTCCCGCGTTCCCGTCGGAGAACTCAAGATTGGCCTCATCGCTAAAGAGCGCCAACCGCATTTGACCAACGACGTGCTTAATGACTCGCGCATTAGCGACCCTGCGTGGGCGAGAGAGCAGGGACTGGTGTCTTTCGCAGGCTACCCGCTGCTGGTTGAGGATCGGGTCATCGGGGTGATGGCGATGTTTGCGCGCCATCCATTGACCGAAGACACGGTCGAAGCTATCGCAACTGTCGCGGCGCCCATCGCTCAGGGCATCGAGCGGAAACGAACCGAGGAGGCGCTGCGCGCGAGCGAGGAAAAGTTCCGCATTTTGGCTGACACGGCGCCGGTCATGATCTGGGTGTCCGGAGGGGACAAACTCTGCACTTTCTTCAACAAACAGTGGCTCGACTTCACTGGACGCGCGATGGAAGAGGAACTGGGCGCCGGCTGGACTGAAGGTATTCATCCGGAGGATTACGACCGCTGCCTGGAAACCTATGCCACGTCCTTCGAAGCGCGGGAACCATTTGAAATGGAGTACCGTTTGCGGCGCTATGACGGCGAGTACCGCTGGTTGTTGGATCACGGCATCCCGCGATTCTCGCCCGGCGGCGACTTTCTCGGTTACGTCGGCTCGTGCATAGACATTGCCGAGCGCAAGCAGGCCGAAGCGGAGCGCGAGCAATTGGCGCGGGAGCAGGTAGCGCGCGCGACCGCCGAAGCCGCCAACCGCTCGAAAGACGAATTCCTGGCGATGGTCTCGCACGAACTGCGTTCGCCATTGAACGCCATCCTCGGCTATACGCGGATGCTGCGCGCCTGTCCGGCAGGCAGTGAGGATGCCGTCAAGGCCACCGCCGTCATCGAGCGCAGCGCGAAGGCGCAGCTTCAAATCGTCGAGGACCTGCTCGATTCTGCGCGTATCATCGCGGGCAAGCTGCGGATCGAGCCGGGGCCGGTGGATCTCGTTCCCGTGGTCGAAGCCGCTATCGACACGGCGCGCTCGGCGGCCGAGGCGAAAGGCGTCATGCTAGCCGCCGATTTCGGCCCCCTGCCGGAACAGGTGCTCGGCGACCCGACTCGGTTGCAGCAGATTGTATGGAACCTGCTCACGAATGCAGTCAAGTTCACGCCCGAAGGCGGATGCGTCGAGTTGCGGATGGAGGGGGACGCCGATAGCGTCCGCATCACAGTCAGCGACACCGGCAAGGGCATCGAGCCTGCGTTCCTGCCTTACGTCTTCGACCACTTCAGACAGGCCGACCCGTCGAGCTCGCGGCGTCATGGCGGATTGGGGCTGGGGCTTTCGATCGTTAAACATCTGGTCGAGTTGCATGGCGGGACGATCACGGTGGCGAGCGAAGGTAAGGGTCGTGGGGCGGCGTTCACCGTCACACTGCCGCGCCGCCAGTTCGAATTCATCGAGGCGCCGCCCCGTGCGGTGGCGCCTCGCGAAGTGCGCACGGAAGGCGCCGTCCCAATAGTTCGGGATTTGTCGCTCGAAGGCATGCGCGTGCTTGTGGTAGATGATCAGGAAGAGGCCCGCGAGTTGCTGACCCAGACGCTCGGCGAGTATGGAGCGCAGGTGACAGCAGTGTCATCCGGGGTGGAGGCGTTGGCGTTTCTCTCCGACCCGCCAGGCGGCAAGCGACCTGACGCGCTGATTCTGGACATCGCCATGCCGGACGAGGACGGCTACACGGTGTTAAAGAAAGCGCGCGCGCTGGAAGCCGCGCGTGGGGAGGCGGCTGACCAGATTCCGGCTATCGCGCTGACTGCATTTGGGCGGAGCGAGGACCGATTGCGCGCGCTCAAGGAGGGTTTCCAAATGCACGTCACCAAGCCGGTCGAGCCGGCCGAACTGGCGGTTGTTATCGCCAGCGTGACGACCAGACGCGCCTGGGAGCGCGAGCGGAAAGAGTAACGATACGCCGAC
>DATEMG010000556.1:0-3951 GCA_035275805.1 Blastocatellia bacterium | reverse complement strand
ACCTCGCCGTTGATGACCGTCATCACGCACCGAGTCTTCAAAATATCCATCTCGGGAATCTTCATAATGTCGGCCGAGAGAACGGTCAGGTCGGCGTATTTTCCGACTTCGATCGAGCCTCTGGACTTCTCTTCGAACGCCGCGAACGCGGCCCAGATGGTGAACATCTTCAACGCCTGTTCGCGAGTCACGGCCTGTTCGGGATGCCAGCCCTCGCCCGAAAACCCCTTCTGATCCTTGCGCGCGACGGCGGCGTAGAATTCGATCATCGGCTCGCCGCGTTCGACCGGGGCGTCTGAGCCGCCGGCGATGATGTTGCCCTGTTTAAGAAAGCTCTGCCAGGCGTATGCGCCCGCAAGCCGCTTCACCCCGACGCGGCTTGGGGCGAAGTGCAGGTCGCCGATGGCGTGCGACGGCTGCATTGACGGGATGATTTTGAGTGTGGCGAAACGCGGGATGTCGTCAGGATGGACGATCTGCGCGTGCTCGACGCGCCATCGCGGGTCGTTCCGATCCTGGCGTTCGATCATCGGCGTTTCGTTGAACGCTTTTTCGTACCAATCTAGAATCGTGCGGTTGGCGCGGTCGCCGATGGCGTGGACTTCGACCTGAATGCCTTTGCGCAGCGCGGACTGGAGCATCGGCATGACGTCTTCTTCTTTCTGCGTAAGGAATCCCGCCGTGTCGTGATCGGCGTACGGCTCGAGCAGCGCCGCGCCTTTGGACCCGAGCGCGCCGTCAATGCTCACTTTGATCGTGCGGATTGTGAGTCGACCGTCGTAGAGGCCGACCTGCGGGCCTTCGCGCACCAGACGTTGAGTGTCGGCGCTGGGGCCGCGAATCGCCTCGTAGAGCCGAATCTTCAGCTTCTTTTCGGCGAGCAGCTTCTTCATCATCTCGATCTGAGTCCACGAGACGCCGGCGTCGTGGATTTGCGTCCAGCCGAGCGAGAGGCTGCGCTTGTCGGCCAATATCAACGCCTGTTCGAGATCGGCGTTGGTGGAGGATGGGGTGTGGCGCGCGACCAAAGCCTGCGCGCGGTCTAAAAGCATTCCGTTCGGCTCGCCGGTTTTCTTGTCTTTCATGATTTCGCCGCCGAACGGATTTTCGGTGTCTTTAGCGACGCCCGCGATCTTGAAGGCGGCGCTGTTGGCGACGGCGCCATGGCCGTCGGCTCGCGTCAGGTAGACCGGATTGTCCGGGGCAATCTTGTCCAGGTCCCCCCGAGTCGGGAATACGGGCGGCTTCCAGAACGTCTCGATCCAGCCGCGACCCGTCACCCACTCGCCCGGCTTGGCCTTCGAGACGCGCGCTTTGACTTTGGCAAGAAAATCTTCGAGGCTTGTCGTCCCTTCCAGGTTGAGGTTCATCTCGCGGAATCCGACGCCGGAGAAATGGTAATGCGCGTCTACGAGGCCGGGCACGACCGTCGCGCCTTTCAGGTCGATGACCTTCACGCCTTTGCCTTCGTATTTCTTCGCCTCTGCGTTTGAGCCGACGAAGACAACCTTGCCGTATTTGGCGGCGACGGCTTCCGCCTTCGGATTGGCGTCGTTGACGGTGTAGATAATGCCGTTTTTGAAGACGACATCGGCCTCGGGTTCGGCCTTCTGCCCTGACGCAATCCTGTCGCCAGACGCGGCGAGCAGGAGAGCGGCGATGATCAAAGTCGAGACGATGGTTCTCATGTTTCCTCCGATTAAGTGAGTGAAATGTGGTACGGTATTACCAGCGGATGGCCGCGATTGTATCGCTTGTTGGAGACGAGCCAAAGTCCGGCGGCGCGCCGACGTTAAAAATAGAAATAGACAGGATTTACAGGATTGTTCAGGATTTTGCAGATTGAGCCGAATCCTGAGAAATCGTGTAAATCTTGTCTACTTCCGAGGAATCACTATGCGGCGTCACATCGTCAGATTCGCTTTCGCCTTCGCGCTTTCCGTCGCGGTCTGGCCGCGCTTCGCCGCCCGGCCCGGCTCGGCGGCGGGAGACGTCTGGCTGAAAGCGCAATCGACGCATTTCACGCTCATCGGCGACGCGAGTGAAAAAGAGATTCGCGACGTGGGGATGCGTCTGGAGCAGTTCCGCGAGGCCTTCTCGCAAATCTCCTCACAAATCTTCTCGCCTTCGGCCATCAACTCTTCGGTCCCGATTACAGTCATCGTCTTCAAAAACGATTCGGCCTACAGGCCGTTCAAGCCGCTTCACCAGGGCAGACCGGCCGAGGTGTCAGGGCATTTTCAATCGAGCGGCGACGTGGCGTACATAGCGTTGGCCGCCGGGCGAGAGACCGGCAATCCTTATGCGATTATTTTTCACGAGTACGTCCATGCGTTGACAAGCGGCGGCGGGGGGGGCGCGCCACTTGGCTCTCCTCTTCCAACCCCTCTTCCGACCTGGGTCAGTGAGGGACTGGCCGAATATTTCAGTTCTTTTGAAGTGACCGCCGGGGGGAAGAAGGGCCGGCTCGGCGCCGCCATAACGGGTCACGCGAGGCTGTTGCGAGAGCGCCCGCTGATACCGCTCGAAACGCTGTTGGCAGTCGATCAGACTTCGCCGTTTTACGTCGAGACCGAAAAGAAGAGCCTCTTTTACGCCGAGTCATGGGCGCTCACCCATTACCTGCTGCGCCCGGGCGGAAGGCGACCTCAATTCCGCCAGTTCATCAACGCTTTGGCAGAGGGCAAACCGGCCGGCCTCAGCTTCAGACAGTCGTTTCAAACCGATTACGCGACCATCGAACAGGAGTTGAGAAATTACATCGCCCAGGGCGCATATCCGACGGAAGAGACGGCGTTCGCCCGACAACTCGGATTCAAAACGGAGATGAAGACCGCGGCTTTGAGCGAGGCCGAAGCTAAGACTTATCTTGGAGACCTGCTATGGCGCATTCACCGCTCCGCTGACGGCGAGGCCTTTCTCAACCACGCGCTCTCTCTCGACCCTGGGCTGGCGTTGGCGCATCAATCGCTCGGAACGCTCAGGCTGCGGCAGAACCGCTACGCTGAGGCGCGGGGCTATTTCCGGCTGGCGATCGAAGCCGGCTCGCAAGATTACCTGACGCATTACTACTACGCGCTCGCCATCCACCGCGAGCAGATCGACGAGAGCCAATACATATCCGATCTTCCCGAAGAGTCCGCCAAGGAGATGCGCGCGGCGCTCGGGACTGCGCGCCGGCTCAATCCGGAATTCGCGGACACCTACAAACTGCTCGCGTTCATCAATATGATTCGGGGCGAGGGCCTCGACGAGGCGATAGACCTTATCAACCGCGCGATCTCGCTCGCGCCACATCGCGAGGACATCGTTTACACGCTGGCGCAGATTCAACTGAGGAGGAAAGATTACGCCGCCGCGCGCCGGACCGCGCTGACGCTGGCCGGCGCCGCGAAATCGGAGGCGCGCGAGCGGGCGAATTCTATGCTCGAGAACATCGCGAAGATCGAAGAGCAATTGGCGCAAATGAAAGCCGAGGACGAGGCGCGCGGCGCCCGGTCTTCGCCGCCTTTGCCCGGCCAGCGTTTTCAGGGCGATCAGGTTCGCGGCCTTCTGACGCGGATCGATTGCGATGACGCGGGCGTCACGCTGACGGTCAAAACCGAGTCGCGGTCTTTCAAGTTCCGCTCGATGCAAGCCGGCGAACTCATCCTCGTCCGATACACGCCTGACGTCCCGACCTCGATAATTTGCGGCCCGATCAATCCGGCCAAGCCGGTGATCGTGACCTATCGCGGCTCGGCTTGGCCCCGCGTCACTGACGTCGACGGAGAGCCGATCGGCGTGGAGTTTGTGAAGCCGGGCTCGAATTAAGGGATGGGGAGTGGGGAGTGGGGAGCGGGGAGTGGGAAATGGGGAATGGGGAATGGGGAAAAGATACTATTCCTTATCCCCCACTCCCCACTCCCCACTCCCCACTCCCCATTCTCCCCTTTCATATTTGTGCGGGAT
>DATEMG010000555.1:0-4709 GCA_035275805.1 Blastocatellia bacterium | reverse complement strand
CCGCGCGCGTAAGCAAGCGGTCGTTACTAATGTGCGACCGTTTGCTTACGCGCGCGGTACTGTTTTTTTGTGGAGGTTTGTTCGCGCGCTCAGCGCTTAAAAGTTATTTTCAATCGCTCGCGGCGGCGCGCGACTGTGATTTCGAGAGGAGAGCCGCCGGCGGAGTCGAGAGCGTTAATCAAATCTGCGAGTCTGTTTATCAATTTCGCCCCCGCCTCGATGATCACGTCGCCCGCCTGTAAGCCCGCCCGCGCCGCGGCGGCGTTTTCGCTTACATTCGACACAAGCAGGCCGTTGGGCGCCTCAAAATAGCCCATCAATTGGCCCGTGAGCGTTTGAATTTCAAACCCGTATAGGACGCGCAATCTGACGTCCGACGGCGCCTGATTCCATATCCCGTCCACGAGCCCGTTCACAAGTCTGCTCCAGGCGTCTTTACGATTCTCCAGGTGTGGCCGAGTCGGATCGGTCGGCGGTAGCGAGTTTAACTTCTTTTCTATGGCGTCGAGTTCGCGGTTGAAGGCCACAAACTGTTGTTCCGGTTCGATGGCGGGTGGGGAACTCAGCTTCGCCTTTAGATATTTGTATTCATTGCCGCGCTTGACCTTCAGAGAGACCTCGTTGTCGGGCGAAATCTGCTTCATCATCAAGACCATTTGCTCGTAGGTGGCGATTCTGCGGTCGTTGATCGCCACGACGACATCCTGCGGTTTGATCCCGGCCTTCTCAGCAGGGCCGTCTGGCACTATGTTCGAGATTAGCACCCCCATCTCCGCCGGCGCCTGAGGTCTGCTGACAGGGGCCGACTCAAGCCGAGGCGCGTCCTGTCCCGTGGCGCCGAGCCAGCCGTAGGCGATGCTCGTTTGAGACTTGATTATTGACTGCGCTATGGTTTGCAGGCGCGAGACCGGATAGACGAGGTGGTTACCCTCGCCTTCGATGTTGTAAACGGCGACGCCGAAGACCGAATCGTCTTTATCGAATATCAGGCTGCAATCCTGCGCAACGGTCAGGTGCGGACTGAGCAGGTAATAGATCGGGTTGTAGCTGTTGAAGCGAAAATCCTCCACGGCCTTGACGATCTGTCCGGGAAAAGTGTAGCAGCGCGGATAGAGCGGCGTTATGGCGGACGTGTTCTGATTGATTCTGGGGTTGAAGCCGTAAAGTCGAATAGGGAGTTGTCTGGGCAGCGCCGGCAAATTGGAGAACGCCGGTGGGGCGCCGACCGCGCCCTCCGCCTTGAGCACGCACAACCCCGTGACCGAGTCCATGCCCAGAAACTTCGCGGTGACGGGGGAGCCGCCTCGCGCTCGGATAGAGACGTTCATCGGCGGGTTGGTGGGGGTGGCGTCAGCCATGCGCGTCAGGACATGGCCGTCGTCGTCTATCACCAGTCCGAGCGACACGCTCGGCTTCCGATACGACAGCAAAGGCCCGCCGTCGAGCGTCATGAGGTTGTCTTCGCCGCCGGGTTGTTGCGTCAGGTCGATCGTGCGTGAAACCCAGACCCATCCAAGCGTTTCCGTCCGCCGCAAAGCGCGTTTGGCGCCGTCATTCTGGCTTGTGGACTCATCTGCCGTAGATTTATCGACGCCTGTCGCAGGCGCCTGGGCCGGCCTCGATTTTCTGCGCCGCCATGTTTGCGCCGACGCCGGCTGAAGCAGCGTGAAAACCCAGAAAAGAACGATGAAGACTCGCAAAAACATCTGGAGAATCACTCCTCAAAACGTGAGAACGGCAGGTTTCGCCAGGCTGATCGATGCGGTTTCGGCGCCGTATAATACGCTGCGATCTTTTAACAACCGCTTCGTCTCAGGACTGTAAAGTGGCGTCGAGCCGCGAATGACTTCAACTCCGTTCGGCGACGCGAGCCTGGGCTTCGAACTTCTGGGTGTAAACCTGGCCGGAGTCGTGTTGAGGGACGCGATCGGCTGCGTTCTGATTTCCGGCGCCGGTCCCGCCTCGTTCGTTTTCAGAATAAGAGATTTGCTTTCGATGACAGCAAGGCGTTCCGGCGCCGGCGTTCCGGCGCCGCGATCGAAATAGAAGACGGAGACTGTGACGACCAGAGTCAGAGCCGCCACGGCGGCGACAGTCTGTCCCCTGGAAAACGTCCCCGGCAGGATTTTCCACAAGAAGCCTCGGGGAGTGATCGCGGGCGCAGCCTGCGCCCGCAGCATGCGAGCGCGCAACCTGAATTCGAAATCCGGCGGGGCCTCGACGCGCGGCTGCGTCCACAGCAGCCTGGTGAGCGACGCGGTCTCGTCCGAATAACGACGGCAATCAGGACAGGCGTCCATGTGAGACCTGACGGCGCCGCTGCTCATATTGTGGCGAGAGGCGGCGTCGATCTCCTCTCTGATCTGTTTGCATTTCATGGTCACAGGTAATCTCGCAACTTCTCTTTTAAAAGATTCCGCGCCCTATTGATGCGCGATTTCACAGTTCCTACCGGCAATCCCAGGACTCCAGAAATCTCGTCGTAGCTTTTCTCATCAATATCGCAGAGCACCAGCGCCGCCCGGTATTTCTCCGGGAGGCTCGCGATTGCCCTGCTCACCGCCTGCCGCCGTTCGTCGCCGATCATGACGTCGTCGGCGGGCTGCTGCTTCCTGTCTTCGATTTCGACCTCCATCTCCTCGTTGTCTTTGTCCGAGAAGAAGGTCGGGAGCTGGATTGTCCGGCGGCGTTTGCGCTGCCTCAACTCGCTGATCGCGAGGTTGTGCGCGATTTTATAGATGTAAGTTGAAAAGCTGTATGTAGCCTGGTAACGCCCGGCGTTCACCCAAACCCTGACAAAAGTTTCCTGGGCCAAATCCACTGCGCGATCATAATCATCAAGCATGCGGTAAACATAGTTGGTGATCTGATTGCGGTAACGGCGGGTAATCTCCAAAAAAGCGTCCTCGGCGCCTGTAAGAGTCGCGGCCAGCAACTGGTGGTCATCCATGTCTTCGATCGATAAGTTTTCGATCGAAACGGACGACCTGGTGGCCGCCGGTGTTTTGGCGCCGGATTTCGCTATATTTTCTAAGGGGCGGCTTGGCGCCGGCTCCGCATCGGCATTCGCGATCTCTGGCGACCGCTCCGGCAAACCAGCGCTCAAAGTCAGTGTCATCATAGGTGAATTCCCTGATTCAAGTCGCTCAAGATTCCGGGGCGACCCAAGGTCTTCAGGCGGAAGATCGTTCATGTCACGCCTTGCTAATAGAATTGTTCCATAATGTTAGCGACTTTTTTGTCGGAATATTAACTGACCGGCGAATTCTGTCACGAATCGGGGAAGAAATCGAGAGGGTCCGAAGTCGGGGTGATTGCCGTGAAAGCGCGATTTTTTGTTTTATTTTTGTTGGCCTTTTAGCTTTCTTGCCGCCATAATCACGCCGCTCTTGAAGGTCACCCATAGGGCGGGGTCTCCGCCAGACATTAACTGAAAATTTGAAACGGCGTCGCCGCCAAAAGGAAAGAGGAAAGAGTCCATGAATAAAAATAGGCTTTTTATGGCCAGTTGTCTATCCCTCGTCGTCACCGCAATGATCTTCGCGTTACGGGGAAACGTCGAAGACCTGGTGCTCGCCGATCCAGCCGTCAGCGGATATTTCAACCCGGTTGGCCCGAAGGCCGATTACGGTTGGCTCTCGACGATGGCTTTCTTCGGCTTTGCCGCTTCGATCCTGGTTACATCGCCGATGCTCGACGCGCTGGGGATGCGCAATCTACTCTACCTGGCTTTCGCGCTCCACATTGTCGGCGTCCTCGGTTTCATCGTCGCGCCGAGTTACACGGTGATGTCGCTGACCATGCTGATGGCCGGCTTCGGTAACGGGCTGGTCGAGGCGGTGATCAATCCGCTGATCGCCACGATGTACCCCGAGGAGAAGACGCACAAACTCAACGTGCTTCATGCATGGTGGCCGGGGGGCCTGATCATCGGCGGGCTGCTGGGCTATCTCATGAAACAGGCGAATTTAAGCTGGCAAATGCAGATGGGCGTCATTTTGATCCCAACCGTAGTCTATGGAGTGATGATCTTCGGGCAGCAATTTCCGCTTACCGAGCGCAAGGCTTCGGGCATCTCGACCAATGAGATGCTGAAGACTGCGCTCAACCCCGCGTTCCTGCTCCTCATCGGATGCATGATGATCACGGCCTCGATCGAGTTGGCGCCGGGGCAGATGGTGGATTCGGTGTTGAAGAAGACCGCCGGAATGGACGGGATTTTGATCCTTGTTTATGGCAGCGCGTTGATGTTCGTCTTGCGATATTTCGCAGGGCCGATCGCACACAAAATTTCTCCCATCGGTATGATGTGGGCGTCAGTGGCCCTGGCGGCCGCGGGGTTGTTTCTGCTGGCCAGCGCGACGACGACGGCGATGGCTTATGTGGCGGCGACAATTTTTTATGTCGGCGTCTGTTTCATGTGGCCGACAATGCTCGGCATCACCTCGGAGCGCTTCCCGCAAGGCGGCGCATTCACCATGGGGTTGATGGGATTCGCCGGTCAATTCGCCCTTGGAGTGGTGATCTTCAGAATGGCCGATGTGCGCGATAAGGTCGGCGACGCGGCTTCGTTCAAATACGTCGCAATGTTGGCGGTCGCACCTTTCGTCGCCTTCGCCTTGTGGTGGTTCAAGGACAAAGCGGCGGGAGGCTATAAGGCAGTGAAGCTGGGGAGTGAAGGGGTGAAGGGGTGAAAGAGTGAAGGGGTG
>DATEMG010000554.1:0-4080 GCA_035275805.1 Blastocatellia bacterium | reverse complement strand
GAAAGGCTATGCTGAGGAAAGAGAGTAGAGACTCCATGTCGGAGGCTTCAAGCTGCTTGATCTGAACGTCGCCCGTCATATCCTTGTCATTTGGCCTTCGTGAACTTCACCGACCGCACATTTCCATTCCCGTCCAGCGTCGCGACCAGTTTTTGTCCTGTTTGCAGCTTGCCGTAATCAAGTACCTTCTCTTTGCCCACAGTGCGTTTTTTGTATTTTTCGCCGAAGGTGTTTTCGAGATCTACAACCGACCAGTTGACCAGCATCTCGACGCCGGTCAGCAGATGTTCGGGTCTGGTGAAAGTAATCGCCAGGCCGATGGAAGTGGTCAGGTAGTTGATCCTGTACTCTTCGGCGTCGTCAGTCTCTTTGTTTTTGATCACCGCCGCCGTGCTCGTCAACTGGGCGACTTCGGTCGCGTTGATGAGGTTGATGCCGTCTACAAGGCGGAAGAAGAGTTTCAACGCCTGGTCGGGCCGCGCGAACATAGGCTCCATCTGCGTGCGGCCCAGTTTGCCACGCATCGCGCCGCTCAATTGCCCGCCAAGCTGTTCGCCGCTCTCAACCGATTCGGCGAGACTCTGTCGCGGCTCCGCGCCCGCTTTCGATTTATTCAACGGCCGCAGGTCGGCGAGGGTCTTCGACGGCTGATCGCCGATCATTCCCCGCGCGTAATTGATCGGCACGGCGAAATTGATGTTCTGTCCGCTTTTTAGAAGGTAAGTGATGACGCCGATGACTTCGCCGCTGGAATTGAAGAGCGCGCCGCCGCTGCTCCCCTGGCTGATCGGCGCGGAAATCTGAAAGACGCGGTGAGTGTCGAAGCGGCGGACGCCGCTGATCACTCCGGTCGAGATCGAATTGACCAGGCCTTCGGGGCTGCTGATGGCGACGACCGCCTCGCCGGTTTCGGCCCTGTCCGAATCGCCCAGCGTGACCACCGGCAGCTTGAAGCCTTTGACCTTGACGATGGCGATGTCCTTGGCGTCGTCCACGTCCACCAGTTCCGAGGTCTTGTACGCGTCCCCGGCGGGCAGCTTGACGCGCAGGTTCGAAGCGCCCTGTATGACGTGAAGGTTGGTGACGACCGCCCCCTGCGACGTGACGATGAATCCGCTTCCCTGCCCCATCACGCTGCCGCGTTCGTCCAGCGCCTCGATGATTACTACGGCCTTCGATTGCTCCCGCGCGATCTCGCTCGGAGACTTAAGTCTCTGGCTTTGCGCTAGGACCGAGGCGGGGATTAAAAGCGCAAGGAGAATGGTTTTGATAGTGGTTCGCATTTCTTTTTCAGGAAATCCCTAAGTACGATTTTCATTTTGACGGTCTGTAATGACCTCGTATGAGCCGTTCAGGGCGATCGTGATTATAACCCATCCGAAGGGATTTCAATTCCGCCGGCGCCCCGTTTCGATCAGAGACTCGCGAAAACAAACGGCCTTCCACTCGGAGTTTTGAGTGGAAGGCCGTAAGGATGAGTCGGTCGCCATAAAAGCTACTACTGTGGCGACGCCACTCCCGAAGCGTCCTTCAAGCTGTCGCGCACTTTCTCGAGATAATCTCCCCGGGGGTTGGTGTTTGAAACTTCGATCGAACTGTCGTAGGAGAACAGAATGAAGCCCTGCGCGCCCAACTCGCGCATCACCCGAATCTTCTCGACGGCGCTATCGGCCGTTTGTTTGTAGGCGCCGATGCCGCCCCAGACGCTCTTCCCCGAAGCGAAGCTCATGGCTGTAAGCAGTTGTTTGCGGAAAGTTTCGGTGTCTGGCGTGTAAGCCATCGGGCAGACGACGTCGAGCCATCCATTCCGCAGCCACTCTTTCCACTCCTGGAAGCGCGAGCGCTCTGCGTCCTCTTCGTTGGCGAAGACCGCCGCCGAAATGATCGCGTTCGGCTTGACGCTTTTGACTCCGTTATAGATTCGCGACACGAGATCGGTCACCTGCGCGCGCTGGAACTCGGCGTAGGCCGCCGGGAACTTCTTTATATATATGAACCGGTCCTGCTGGAACTGGGCCAGGAGCGCGCGGCGCTCGCGCGGGGTCAGCTTTTTTTCGATCTCCAGCCGGAAGCGGTCAATAGACACGCGGCTGTAATCGTATTGCGGATTCGGATAGCGCACGTAATCGAAATGCAGCCCGTCGACTTCGTAGCGCCTGGCGATGTCCATCCAGATGTCGAGGAGGTTGTCCTTGACCCCGGGGTGTGCGGGGGAGACGAAAAGCCCTTCGAGTTCGTTGTGGTTGAGGCGCGAGAATTCGATGATCCGGTCGAGATACCCGCCACTGCCGGCTGGGACGTCGTAAAGCTCAGTGGCGATCCCGCGCGGAACCATCACCCATTCGGGGTGTTTGTAAATCGTGTGGTCTCTCGACACCGGCAGCGCCTCGAGGTCCGCGACCAGGTAGATGTTGATCCAGGCATGAACTTTGATCCCCTCGCGATGCGCCTCCTCAATTGTCAAAGCCAGGGGGTCGAAGCCGGCCGGCTGTCGGGTGAGCGCCTCGGCGCGAGGCTCGATACTCGATTCGTAATAGGCGTCGCCGCGCCCTCGCACCTGAACGATCAGGTCGGTAAAGCTACCCTCTTTGGCCCGCCGCACCAGTTCGCGAACGGATTCTGGCGTAACCATCGTCGTCCGTTTAACCCATAACGCGCGCGTCTCGCGCGTTTCAGTTTCGGGCTTCGGCGTCGGGCTTGGCGTCGCGGAAACCAGCGACACATTCGAAGGCGATCCGGCGCCCGGCGCGTCGGTCTGCTGTAAAGGCAGCAAAGCGCACAGTAACGCCAGCACATAGAAACTGATGATTGCGATAACTCTTTTCATAAGCGGGTGGGGAGTGTGGAGTGTGGGCTGGGGAGTGGGGATCGCGTTTTATAACCGCTCCCCATTCCCCATTCCCCACTCCTTATTCCCGTTAATACATCAGGTATTTACTTCTGATCGCCCGAAAGGCCTCGAGTTCCGAGTCCCAGACCTGGCGCATGGCGCGGGCGTCTGAGCCTTGGCGGAAAGCGTCGAAGACTTTCTGGTTGGCGAGCAGGCGGTTGAACCTATCTATCATGAAATCCTTCGGGAAAAGTTTTCTCAATTGCGAGGCCATTTCGAGTCCAGTGATGACAGGTTCGAAGAGATCGCGATTAGTGACGATGATGTTTGCGCCGCCGCATTCCGCGTCTTTGTGAACGCTCGATTTTGGGGTGAAGCGCACGGGCACGAAGCGGACGCCGGGCAATTTCGCGCCGTTCAAAGCCTCGGAGAGCTTGCGGCCATCGATCCACGGCGCGCCGATGATTTCAAACGGCGTGTCGGTTCCGCGCCCCACCGAGACGTTGGTCGGTTCGAGCAGGCAGACGCCGGGATAGAGGGTCGCCTCGGTCAGGCTGCGCATGTTGGGTGAGGGATTGGTCCACACAAACCCGGTCGAGTCGAACCATTGCGAGCGTCTCCAGTCTTCTACGCGCACGACGCTCAGGTCGGCGTTGATGTTCCGCTCCTTGTTGAAGAGCAGCGCCAGTTCGCCGACGGTCATCCCGTGGCGGACCGGGATCGGATGATGGGCCGTGAAGGAAAGTTTGTCGGCGTCGGCCAGCGGGCCTTCCACATCCTGGCCGTTGATCGGATTGACGCGGTCGAGCACGACGAAGGACTTCTTGTACTTCGCCGCCGCCTCCAGCGCCAATCCCAAGGTTGAGGTGTAGGTGTAAAATCTCGCGCCAACGTCCTGAATGTCGAAGACGAGCGCGTCGATCTCTTTGAGCATTTCTGCCGTCGGCGCTTTCGTCTCACCGTAGAGGCTGTAAATCGGCAGGCCTGTCTTTTCGTCGGCAGAGTTCGAGATGTTCGCCTGATCGAGCGCGCCGCGAATGCCATGTTCGGGCGAGAAGAGCGCTACGAGTTTCAGGCCGGGAGCCTTGTGGAGGAGGTCGATTGAGCTGTTTCCGTCGCGGTCGCGGCCCGTGTGGTTGGTGATCAGGCCGACGCGCTTGTCTTTAAGCAGCGCGAAACCGTCGCGCTTGAGGACGTCTATGCCGTTCAGTGAGCGCGACGGGGCGACAGGGCGATGGGGCGACGGGGCG
>DATEMG010000553.1:0-13977 GCA_035275805.1 Blastocatellia bacterium | reverse complement strand
AGAAAAACACCGGGCTCTTAAGGCTGCGGCCGCGCAGAGAGAAAAAAGAGATGATGATGGTCTCTGCGGAAAGCCCAACAGCCTACATTCCATTTCGTGATGGAGGATCGTCTTATTCCTTTTCAAGTCGCAAATATGGCGATGATTTCGCTGCGCCAGAACTTAGACTTGTTATAAACCCTTATAAGGGGCCGTCGGGAAAGGCATTTTGGGTGACGGGCGCTGGAGCTGATTTTGGATTCATCACGAAATTAGGAGACGTTGCCCTTGAAGATGTCACAGTGGATCGAAAAGAAGCCAAATTCCTCGTTGACCTTGCGCCGCCAAACAGAGAGCCGGCCGCGCGCGAGTATCAGAGAATGTGTTCATCAGGCTTTGAAATAAATGGCGTGTTCTACAGGTGGTCGGTTCCGGCAGAGAACAATACCACATATCTGCAAAGAACGATTCAATATGACAACGATGATCTGCTCGTCGCTTTCAAAACTGTCCGCGAGGAACCCGACGGAAGTTTTGTGATCCTGTGGAAAATTCTGAAGAAAAACCCGATCCCCTACTTTAAGATGAAACGTATTCTATTTCACCGGTTCCCTCCAAGCTAGAACACAGGTCGAATGGAAGCGACGGCTGATGAACGTGATCCGCGATTTAGAAACGATCGCGCGCCTGCTTGAACCCGACGCCGTTTCGCGACAACAGTCGCTAAATCAAGGCGCCGAATACGCGCGAGCGTATTTAGAAGCACGTACGGCGGAGCGATGATTGTAATGATCAACGGCTCGTTCGGAGTAGGGAAAACCACGATAGCAAAACTGCTGCGTCATTCTTTGCCCGGAAGCGCCATCTATGATCCTGAATGGGTCGGGTTCGTTTTGAGGCGATTGCCGAAGTGGATCGGATTGAATGGGTCGGGATCGGACGATTACCAGGACATCGTCTTGTGGCGCAAGTCGGCGATAGCCGGCGTCAGGCTTTTTCGTCTCTGCGCTTCGGGGCCGGTCATCGTCCCGATGGCTTTCAGCCGCCGCGACTATTTCGATGAAGTCATTACAGGGATTGAGCCACTTGACTCCGAGCTTCGTGTATTTTGCCTGAAAGCAAGTCTGGCGACCGTAAAAAAGCGCCTCGTGGAACGCGGGACTGAAGTCGAAGGGCCGGGGACGGAGTGGATTGCGCGCCGAATAGTTGATTGCGTGGAGGCGCATAACGATCCCCATTTTGGCGAGCCTGTCGATACCGAAGGCCGCTCGGCCCGTGAGGTCGCCGAATACATCATCATGAGATTGCAGCGGCCGATGCTGTAAATCTGGAAGATGAATAACCTGTCCAGGCATATAGATCAGATCAGTACCGCTAGGGGTAGCCAGCGCGACTCAAACTGAAGCGCGCTCGCTACCCCTAGCGGTACTGGTCCAGCGAACCTTCCCGTTCACGCAATTGCAAACCGCCATAGATCATCCGGCCGTTCTCCAAGTAGCGCGCGCTGTGGTACCATCAGCCGCCGAGAAGCTGATTGCAGTCGAAGCTTCCCGCATCTCGCCATAGCTCGAAAAACAACCTGGTCAGAGAATGAGTCGGACTGGTTTCTTTGTCCGGGCACCTTCTTGTATTCGTTCGAAAAGGAGAGACGAAAATGAAACGTTTATTTGCCGTAGCGACCACCATGCTGTTCGCCCTGTGCCTGGCGCAAGCGCAGACAGACCCACCCCAGCGCGGCAATCGCGGCCGAGGAGCGATTGAGCAACAGCCTCCAGCAACATCGCCGGCGGCGGGCGGACAGGGCGGACAACAACGTCCCGCGCCGCCGATGGAAGAGAAGAAGTCAGTCACCCAGGGCAGCGTGCGCATCGGCGGTCAACAGATCAACTACACCGCGACCGCCGCGAATTACATCATTAAGGCGGACGACGGGACGCCAAAAGCGTCGTTCTTTTTCGTGGGCTACACCAAGGATGACGCGCCGGATAAATCCAAACGACCAGTATCGTTCATCTTCAACGGCGGGCCTGGTTCCGCTTCTTCATACACGCACATGGGCCTGGGGCCGAGACGAATCGTGTTGACCGATGACGGATTTGGGATGCCCGCGCCGTACTCTATCGTCGAGAACGGCGACTCCTTCCTCGACGCCACCGACATGGTCTTCGTGGACGCGATCTCGACCGGCTACAGCCGTCCCGCGCCTGGTGAAAACACGGCGCAATTCTACGGCCTCGAGCAGGACGCCACCTATTTCGCCGATTTCATTTATCAGTACCTGACGCGCAACGAGCGCTGGGCTTCGCCGAAATTCCTGATCGGCGAGAGCTACGGCACGACGCGCTCGGCGCAGCTTTCGTACATCTTGCAGCGCCGCCATCAAATCTACTTGAACGGCGTCGCGCTGCTTTCCGCCGTGGGCTTCGGCGATTGGGGCGGGGACGATCGGACGATCTTCTTCCTGCCGACTTTGATAATCTCAGCCTGGTATCACAAAGTGTTGCCTCCCGACCTGCAAAAACTGAGCGTCGCCGAAATGGCGCAGAAAGCCCGCCAATTCGCGCACGGCGATTACGCCGCCGCGTTGGAGAAGGGCGACGAATTGCCGGCGGCGGAACATCAGAAGGTCGTTAAAGAACTGGCGCGCCTGACCGGGCTTTCGCCGAAGTACATCGAGCAGACCAACCTGCGCGTCAGCCCGCAACGCTGGTTCAAGGAACTGCTGCGCGACAAACGCCTGACCGTAGGCCGCATAGACTCGCGCTTTACCGGGATGGACACGGACGCAGCCGGCGAGCGGTATGAATACGACTCCAGCCTGGCGTCGTACGACGGTTCTTACGTGGCGATGTTTCAGGACTACGTGCGCCGCGAACTGAAGTGGAATACCGATATGTTTTACACACTCAGCGCCCGCGTGCAGCCGTGGGATCGAGGGCAGCCGGGCCAACCGGCCGAAGCCCTGCGTTCGGCGATGACGCAGCAAGGCCATTTGAAGGTGTTGGTGATCTGCGGCTATTACGATGTGGCCACGCCCTTCAACGGCATCGAACACACCTTCTCGCATATGAGCCTGGAGCCGTCTATCCGCAAAAACGTCAGCTTCACCTATTACGAAGCGGGCCACATGATGTACATCGAGAAGAAGTCGCGCGAGAAGCTCCATCGGGACGTGGCGAACTTCATCAACGGCGCGGCCAAAATGGAAGCGGCTAGCGGCGGGCAATAACGCGCCTGTGCGATTGGCCTTGCAAATAGCCTGGCGCCATAAGCAAAGCGGAAGCAAAAAGGGCAAGAGGAGGAAAAAGGCAAAAAGAGCATTTTGCCTTTTTCCTCCTCTTGCCCTTTTTGCTTCCCTAATAGTATCTCGCCTGCCGAAGGCTCACGAAAGATTGACTGGCGAGACCTACTGATTTATCTTGTCTTCTCATCTCAGCGACTCTTCGTACATTTTCTGATCTTATGTTCTGCCACTCGGCGCCGGGCATTCGTTACCAGATTTTTCAACCGGATTTTCAGTAAGAGAGTTTTTTAGGCAGGGGACGCTTGATGGCGCAGCGATTAATCCCAAGGTACTTCATCGGTCGCTCTAATGCTTTGCCTAACGACGATTCGCCGGGCGAAATTCTTCCTCCGGATCATATTATCGACAGTTTCTTTATCGGCGGCCGCCATCTTGTGGAACGCGAATTAGCGGTAGCGGTAGATTGTCTGGGGAATTTGCAGGCGCTGCCGCTCGATGACTTCGACACGTTCCCCGATACAGCCAGGACAGAGTTGGCTTATCACGAAATGTCCGGCGGCGGTCAGCGCCGACTGCTTGAAGCCACAGAGTTTTTTCTCTTTCGTCCGGATTTGCTTGAACAGCCCGCCGGCACGCCGGGATGGAATGATCCGGTGTATTTGTATGGCGCGCTTTACGGTCCCTGGCCAGCCGCAGATCGGAAGCAGGCCACTGGAATCGAAGGGCAATTAACGATCACGAGAGGTGATCTCCTGGAAGGAATGGTTCGGGGAGCGGGGCATGCTTTCCGGTACGCCAGATCGACCGGAGTAGACGCCGGCGGCGTTAAGGACGCGCGTTGCTTTCATCTGCTGCTGCCGGGGGATCGTGAAGAAGAAATCAGTCGCGGCTCGGGAATAATTCTGGCTTACCCGTTATTGCCGGCGGAATTGATTTTGACCGACGTTTCCAACGAGTTCGTCGTCAGCCAGCTTTTATATGACATCCTGATCGCGCTCAAAGAAGATCTGGAGCGTGAACAAATTGCTCACCCAATACGTTCAACTGTTTTGCCTGTGCCCAGTCGAATGACTCTGGAGCGGCAATTAGTGGCCCAGGGCTATGAGATCAAGGGCGGCGCCGCCGTCAAAAAGGCGGAAGCTGGCGGAGGTTTTCAAGGGCTGCTCGCAACGGTATTCGGCCCGTTGATGAGCGATCGACTTGAACTGCCGCCTGAAGGCGGGGCGGATGATTTTCTCAACCTCGCCGGGAGCGCGTTGAATACATTGCCTGGTTGGCCGTCACCGCGATCCGCAGCTTTAAGAAGTTGTGTGAAACCGGCCCCGACGGAGGCCTATCGAAATGCCTTAAGGCGCCGCGCCGTTGAAGCGCCACAGATCAGGATTCCGCAGCCCAGCGTGATTCAGCGTCACACGCAGGTTCGGCCTGTCAGGCCGATCAATGAGCCCCCGGACTGGATGCAGGATTTCATTACCGCTCACAGCGAGCCCGGCGCGCCTGCGCCCAGGCTGACATCGACAGCGGAGCTGAATCGAAAATCAACCTCCTCGGCGGAATCCGGGGCGCAGGAATTGGATTGGATGAAAGACTTTGCTCCGCAGGCGACAGACAAGCGTCGGAAGCCGGATAAGTCTGAAGCGCAGACGAAGCCGGAATGGATAGATGATTTTGAATAGTTGTTTATAAAGAGCAGCATAAAAACACCAGAAAGGTAGGCAACCCTAATGTCACACGAAAGACCCGTTGAGCCGTTTTCCGATCTGCACGTTGAACGCGGCCGTGTCCGCGCCACACTGTTACACGATCCGACAGTGGAAGGGCTGGATATGGCGATATACATGGATGGTTCGGGCAGCATGCAGGAAGAATATGAACCACGGCTGCAGAGCCGCACTTTCTGGCAGTGGCTGGCAGGCGAACCGGCCCTCACGCTGCCCAACCAGGTCGAGCCGCAGGTGCAATGGATGCTCGAATATCTGGCGACCAAAGACCGCAACGGCATATTGCGTGTAGCATATTGGGCCTGCGGCAATTCAGGCAAGGATGTTGAAGTCATCGGTGATCTACAGGGCGTTAATGTCAAATCATATAGCTTCCCCGGCCCGAGCCAGATGGGATCTTATACCTATCTCGAGCCAGCCATGCGCGATTACATGAAGTACCTGAAGAAGCAAATCCCGCTTGGGGCGCGGCGCGGCTGCGCGGTCTTCGTGACCGACGGCGTGCTGCACGACCCCGACGCCGTCAAAGCGTACAGCAGAGAACTCGCCCGTGAGATCGCGGCGGGCAGGCTGCCGCGCCTGAACTTCATCCTCGTCGGCGTGGGCGACGCCGTAGATGAAGAGCAGATGGAAGATATCTGTCACGAAGAGTATCGCGGCGTTGGCCACCTCTGGTGTCACCGGATCGCGGAGGAGATCAACCAGGTCGCGGAACTTGTCGCCGTTCTGGTTGACGAAACGATGACGGTGGCGGCGTGCGGCACGATTTATGACGACAGTGGCAACGCGATAAAGATTTATGAAGCGCGATTGCCCGCGGTGCTGGAATTCGACATACCGGAAGGCGCAAAAAGTTTCACGCTCGAAGTCGGCGGGCGACGCTTCACTCAGCCGCTTCCTGAAGACGAAGATCATGATGAAGATGAAGATCATCACTGATCCCCCCGAGCTGGCGTTCAGGAAGAATTGATTATTCACTGACGGCCTCCAGCTGATTACTGATATGGACTCAGGGCGCGAGTTGTTTACTCGCGCTACTTTTCTGATCGGACAAAGCCGCAATCAGGGCGAATAAACAAATCGCCCCACATCACTTCAGGAGCCGCTTAATGGCGCACAAACACGAAGTCATCGTCAAACCTTTCTCTGACGTTCATAACCGAAATGGCCATGTGATCGCCACGCTGTTGCACGACCCGACGGTCGAAGGCCTCGACGTGGCGCTCTATATGGACGGCTCGGCCAGCATGGAGGATGAGTACGGGCCACGAGGGATTCTGGCCAAGCTTGGCCCCGTTCGCAATCAGGTCGAGCCGCAGATGCGCTGGATGATCGAATATCTCGCCTCGAAAGACCGCGACGGCGCGCTTCGCGTAGCCTACTGGGCGACGGGCGACGGCTCGCAGCTCGAGGTCGTCGGCGATCTGGCGGGGGCGCAGGCAAATGATTACAAATTCCCCGGCCCGCAATTTTACGGCAAGGGGACGGTGATGCTTCCCGTCCTGCGGGATTACATCGCGCACATCCGCAACGAAGTGGGCAGGGGCGCGCGCCGCGGGTTGGCGGTCATTATCACCGACAGTCAACTCCACGACGCCGCCGACGTGAAGGCATATTCCGTGCAGGTCGCCAAAGAGATCGCCGCCGGCAGATTGCCGCGCCTCAACTTTGTTTTGGTCGGAGTCGGCGAACAGGTGGATGAGGAACAGATGGAGGACATCTGCCACGACGAGTATCCGGGCGTCGGCCACCTTTGGTGTCATCGCGTCGCCGATCGGATGGAAGAGATGGCCGAACTCGTCGCCGTGCTGGTGGACGAGACGATGACCGTCGCGGCCGGCGGCACGATTTATGACGACAAGGGCGCAGTGCTGAAGGTCTACGAGGCGCGGCTTCCAGCTGTCCTGGAATTTCAGGTCCCGCCGGGCAGCCGGAGCTTCACGCTTGAAGTCGCCGGACAGCGTTACACGCAGCCGCTGCCCGAAGAGGACGACCACGACGAGGAAGAAAAAGATCACTACGAACCGCCGCCGGTCAGTCAACGCGCCGCCAATCGGCGGGACTCGCATAGCGGCAAACGCCATCGCCATTGATGCTGCAAGAAACGGGGGATGTCATATGGCTACGACCAGATCGCCTCACAATAAGCAACACGTTCACGGGCCTGAATGCGATCACGATCACGATCACGAATCAGAGCATGAGCATGGTCCCGAATGCCGCCACGAACATGGCCACGGCAAAGGACATGACCACAAGGCTCACGCGCACGGCGAAGACTGCGATCATGGCCACGACCACGACCACCATTGCGATCACAGCCACGACCATGATCACGACCATGACCACCATTGCGATCACAGCCACGACCATGGGCGCCATCACGGGAGCCATTGCGATCACGACCACGACCACGACCACCATTGCGATCACGGCCATCATCACCATCATGAACATCGCGAAAGTCTGGTTGGGACGAGACAGGCGGAGACAGGTGGGCATGCCGCACAACTTGAGCTTGGAATTATCCTCCCCGACGAAACTGATGAATTTGGCAGGTTCGAGAAACTTGAACTGCTCCTGGAAGCTCGCACAGGCATCTCCGACGTCCACCTGCGGCGCGACGGCGGCGGCGCTGAAATCTGCATACATTATGACCATAATCAGGTGACGCTGGCGCAAGTGGCGGCGCTCGTGAAATCGATTGGCGCTGAAGTCGCGCAACGCTATCGTCAGCAAAAATGGTATGTGCTCGGGCTGGAATCGGCGCAGAACGGTTACGCGATTGAAGAAGCCGTCAGGAAGATGCCGGGCGTGCTGACGGCGAATGTCGCTTACGCGGCCGAACGACTCATTGTTGAATACGACAGTCAGACCGCAGCCCTGGGCGATATCAAGGCGAGGGTCAAAAAGATCGGCTTTGAACTCGAAGAGCCTGAACACGGCCACGTCTGTCCGCATCACACGGGCAAAGGCGGGCACGCGCCGAAGATGGAAATGCCGCTGGTGATCGCGGCGGGCGGGTTGCTTGCCGCGGGCTGGCTGTGCCGCAGTCTTCTCAGCGCGCCTGAAATAGTCGCAACGGCTTTGTTCATTCTGGCGCTGATTTCGGGTGGCTTCTTTGCCGTGCGCGGCGCTTTGATCTCGCTGCGGCAGGGCCTCTTCGACATCGAGACCTTGATGGTGTTGGCGGCGGTCGGCGCGTGCTTTCTGGGCGCGTGGTTCGAGGGGGCGTTTCTGCTTTTCCTGTTCAGTCTCGGGCATGCGCTCGAACATCGCGCTATGGATAAAGCGCGGCGCGCGCTCGAAGCTCTTGGCAGGCTGCGCCCGGAAACGGCGAGGGTCAAACGCGGCGACCAGATCAGCGAAACACCGGTGAGAAAGGCGCGGCGCGGCGACCTAGTCATCGTCCGTCCAGGCGACCGTGTGCCGCTTGACGGAGTGATTCGCGCCGGCGCCTCGTCGCTCGATCAGGCGACGGTCACCGGAGAGTCAACGCCGGTCGCCAAAGGCGTAGGCGATCAGGTCTTCGCCGGTACTATCAACACCGAAGCCATGCTCGAAATCGAAGTCACGAAGATTTCCTCCGAATCGATGATTTCGCGCATTGTAGAACTGGTCACGGAGGCCGAAGCGCAGAAGAGTCCGACACAGAGGTTCGCCAAAAAGCTGGAACGCGTTTTCGTCCCCATCGTGCTGATCGCCGCACCAGCGCTGTCGCTGTTCCTGTTCTACTTTCAGGGGCTCGGTTTGAGGGACGCGGTGCTGCGCGGGATCTCATTGCTGGTCGCCGCGTCGCCGTGCGCGCTGGCGATTGCGACGCCAGCCGCGGTGCTGTCGGCCGTCGCGCGGGCCGCCCGTAGCGGAATACTGATTAAAGGCGGCGCGCATCTGGAAACGCTCGGCAGAGTCGGAGCGATAGCTTTCGATAAGACCGGTACCCTGACCATCGGCAAGCCGCGCATCGTCGCCGTCTCGTCTCTCAGCGGAGTGAGCGAAGCGGAATTGCTGACCGTGACCGCCGCTGCGGAGGCGCACTCATCGCATCCGCTGGCCGTGGCTATCGTCGAAGGCGCTAAGGATCGTGGTCTTGAATTCGAGCCGGCCGAGAGCTGCGAGGCGATACACGGCAAAGGCATCCGCTCGATCATCAATGGGGAAACGATAGAGGTCGGCAGTCTTGCGCTTTTTGGCGGCGTCGCCATGCCGGAGGCCATCGTCACTACGGCGAATCAGTTCGAATCAGCGGGACAGACCACGATGATCGTCAGGCGCGGCGCGCGTTTTCTCGGCGTTATCGGGCTGGCCGATACCTTGCGCCCGGAAGCGAAAGACGCTCTGAAGGCGCTGCGTCGTATCGGCGTCAAGCGCCATGTCATGCTCTCGGGCGACAACCATCGGGTCGCCGCCGCCATAGCCGCCCAGGCCGGCATTGACGAAGCGCGCGCGCCGCTGATGCCTGAGGGGAAAGTCGCCGAATTGCGCAAACTCGCCGCCGAAGGCGGCGTGGCAATGGTCGGCGACGGCGTGAATGACGCTCCCGCCCTGGCGGCAGCCTCGGTCGGCGTCGCCATGGGAGGGACGGGGTCGGACGTCGCGCTGGAGACCGCGGATCTCGTGCTGATGAGCGAAGGATTGAAGCAACTGCCCTTAGCCGTAGAGATGGCTCGCGTGTCGACAAACGTAATCCGGCAGAATCTGGTCATCGCGCTGGGCGTCAGCGCCATCCTCATAGTCGCTTCGATCTTAGGGTGGGTCAGAATCAGTGAAGCCGTTATTCTCCACGAAGGAAGCACGCTGATGGTAGTGGCGAATGGACTGCGGCTGCTCGCCTGGCGAACTGGCTGATCGCGACGTTTCATCCGTAAACGCAATCGCAGCCCAATCTAACGGAAAGAAAAATTCAGAATCTACGGCTTCTGCAAAAAGCCGAGGTCAGCCAGCCACTCCTCAAATCGCGCGGGCCATTTGCCGGCTGCGTTGGTGTTTTTGTCGCGCATGCCGAAGCCGTGGCCCGCGCCGGCGTAAATGTGCAGCTCCGCCGGAACGCCCACTTGTTTGAACTTCAAATAGACTTCGGCCATTCCTTGCGAGATGTCGGGACGGTCCTTATATCCACACACGATGAAGACCGGAGGCGAATCTTTGGTCGGAGCGAAGCGCCGGGAACTGCCAGGATAAATCAGCGCATGAAAGTCAGGCTTTGAACTTTCTCGCTCTATCGCGTCGGCGGCCTCTTTGTTACCGCCGTCGAAACTCATGCTCGCGAGCGCCGCCAATTCTCCGCCCGCCGAAAAGCCCATCACCCCGACACGCGACGTGTTGACGTTCCACTCCGGCGCGCGGCTGCGCACGAGGCGGATGGCCCGCCGCATGTCGGCCATCGCATGGTCATCCACGGTGTAAGTCGAGTTGGCCTCGCGCGCGAGACGATATTTAAGCACGAAGGCGGCGACGCCTCGCGCGCTCAGGTAGCGGGCGATGTTGTGGCCTTCATGGTCGGTCCACAGCTCACGATGGCCACCGCCCGGCGCGACGATGACTGCGGCGCCTGTGGCCTTCTCTTTCGGCGGCAGGTAAGGCGTGATCGAAGGCTGATGAACGTTCGAAACGACGCGCTCGCCGTTCTCGGCAAGCCGCACCGCTTCCGGCCCGGACTTGCCTTCGGAGCCAGGCGCGCCGTTGGGCCAGAGCGGAATCTCCTTCGACTGGCTCGCGGCCAGAATCGTAGCTGGCGCCAGCAACAATGCGAGAAGAGCGCGTCGGAGTGGGTTGTTTTTCATATTGGCTACCTTGACAGAATCGTGACTCCCCAGGGGCGGTCGCCGGCTTTGATCTTGGCCGTCACTTTGAGCGTGGCGGCGTCCACGACTGAAACGTCGTTTGAAGGGCCGTTGGCCGTGTAGAGCGTCTTGCCGTCAGGTGTGATGGCGATGCCCCAGGGCCGTGTACCCACGTCTACAGAACCGATCACCTGATCGGTCGCAGTGTCAATGGCGAAGACTTTGCCGAATCGTCCCGTGGTTACGTAAATCTTTTTGCCGTCCGGCGCTACAGCAATGCCCATCGGTTTGACGCCCTCGCCCTCAAAACGGATCGTCCTCAAAACGGCATGCTTCGCAGTGTCAATCACCGCCACCGCGCTATCGTTTTCGAGCGTCACATACGCGCGCGAACCGTCCGGCAGAAACGCGGCCACGCGCGGACGGCGTCCGACCTTGAAACTGGTCACGAGGCTGTCGTCGCCGGTTTGGATTACCGATACCGCGCCGTCGTCTTCCGAAGTTACATAGATCAATTTGCCGTCGGGGCTGATTGCCACGCCTTCTGGCTCGTCGCCGACCGGCAGGGTCTTGATGATCTGGCCGCTCCTGGCGTCCACAACGCTGGCCAACCCGACGTCTTCGTTGGCGACGTAGAGTTTGCCGCCGTCAAGGCTGAGGGCGAACTCTTCGGGGTCCGAGCCAACGGGCATCAACTTGAGAACGGCGTTGCTGTCCGTGTCCACAATCCCGATGCCGTCGGCTTTTTTGTCAGGAGGCGGCAGCGTGTCTTCGTCAACGCCGGGAGGGGCGATCGGAGAACCGCTCAGGGCGACCAGAATATTCTTGCGGTCGGGCGTGACGTGAATGCCTCTGGGACGTTTGCCCAGCGGCAATGTTGCGATCACTTCGTTGTTCGCGGCGTCAATAACGGTCAGATCGCCGGAGGCTTCGTTGGTGACGTAGACTGTGACAGCAGGTCTCCGCGTAGGAACCGTAGAGCCCTTGTTGCAGGAAAGAGAAATGAATGAGCAGATGATCGTGAAAAAGAGCAGGGTTGTTTTCATAACTGGCCGCAGAAGATTTTCCATTTTCCGTATTTCATTTACACGACTTGCGCCAATTGAACCATATGGATAACTCGAACCTTGAGGGGACAGTGTTCAGAGTACCGGCTTCAGCCGGAATGGGTTGGCGCCAAAGCCATTCCGGCTGAAGCCGGTACTCTAAACGCCGTCCCCTTCAGGTTTGAGGCGCCCACGAGTATCAACTGGCGCAAGTCTTATTTACCATTTTCCACTCGTCATTTGGCGGGTTTGCGCCCGAACACAATAACAAATGACGAATGAAACATGGAAAACGGAAAATGAAAAATGTTTCTTCCGTCATTTGCCATCCACGGTAAAAGCCAGCAACAGGTTGCCCGGATAACCTATGAGGCGGCCGTAGCCGGAATTTGTGTAGAGGATGCCGTTGGCCACGGTCGGCCCGCCGCCGTCGAGCGTGCCGCCCTTCGACTCTCCGGCGTTGACTGTGTTGATTGGTTGCGCGGTGTCGACTTCCCAGATGATCGCGCCGTCTTTGGTCGAATAGGCGCGCAGACGCCCATCCGACGTGCCTGAAAAGACAACGCCCGGAATAACCGTCGCCGCGGCTGATTGAGAGTTGTTGCATCGGGTCGCGCCCCAACTGCATTTCGCCGGAGGCGCGGGGACATGCCAGAGTTGTTCGCCAGTGGTGATCTTCAATGCGGTCAGGCCGGGTTTACGCGCCGCCCCGCCAGGGTCGGCGACTGGGATATATACGTTCTCCGCATCGGCCGCGAAGCCCCACTCGATGCCGCCGAGCGCGCCACCGTTTCCGACTTTCATCTGCCACAAGACCTTGCCGTTATTGTCCGGATCGAACGCCCACATCACGCCCGATTTCTGGCCGCCAAGCAGTATTTGCTTGCCATTCGGGAGTGTACGCAAGACCGGAGAACTGCCGAAGTCATAATCCGGGCCGTTCTTTTCCGGGCAATTGCCGGCGGCGCCCGCACGACCGCAACCCACCAGGAAGCTGTCTTTGGGAGTGACCTGATTCAACCATTTGATCTTGCCCGTGACCATGTCGAAAGCCACGATCGCGTCCGTATGTTCCGACTCGATGTCGGTGTAGGAATTGCCGGCGCCGACGTAGACCAATTTGCGCTTCAGGTCTAGCGTCGGGGCCGACCAAATCGCGCCGCCGGCGGGGCCATACATCTGCGTCCCGGCGGAGTTCTTCTTAAAAGGCTTAGGTTCCTGCTGAACCGTGAAACTCTTCCAGAGTATTTTTCCGGTGTAAGCGTCGAGCGCGAGGAGGCTGCCGCGGAATGTACAGCATTCGTATTTGGCGTCGCGGCCGGCGGTCTCTTCGAAAGAAGAAACCGGTACGTAAAGACGATTGCGGTAGAGCACGGGCGCGCCGGTGATGCGGGAGAGAAAATGGTCTTCGACTTTCGTCTTCCAGATCAGCTTGCCTGTGTCGGCGTCCAGCGCCTGAATATTTGATTTCTCGTCGCCGAAATAGACGGCGTATTTGGCCTTCGATCCGGCTGGCAAAGGGCCGACGCTGACGGCGGCGCGCACCGCCGCGCCAGGCTGCATCGCCCAATATGTACAGCCAGTTTGCGCGTTGAGGCTGACGATCATTCCCGCTTCGATGGTCAGGTAGAGGCGGTCGCCGATGATCGTCGGCTGACCTGTCGCCATCGGCCCCGGGTGCGCCCATGCCCATTTGACCTTCAACTTCGGAACGTCTTCGGCCTTGATCCCCGGATTCGGTTGGAAGCGCGAATTGTCGAGATCGAATCCCCAGCCGTTCCATAACGGCCCTTTCAAGTTGATAGGCTTCGGCGGCGCCGCGCATCGATTAGCGCCCATGTTCGGGTCAATCGGAGGCCCCGGTTGTTTCCCGGTCAGATGAATCGCAAGGGCGCGAATCTGATCGGCGCTCAAACCCTTCGCCTGTTGCTTCATCGAGCCTGAGGTCAGCGTCATGATCACGTCTTCAGCCGAACGGCGGCGAATGAGGAACAGCGGCGGAACGCGATCCTGCGGTTCGTCGTGACAGATCGCGCATTTTTGTTTGTACAGTTCAGCGCCTTCGGGGGACGTGGCGGGGGCTTGCTGCTGCGTGGATAGATTGGCGGAAGCGGCGCCGCTCTCGGAGCGCAGAAAAACGGCGGGGAAGGTGAGCGCGGTAAATAGAATTACGGCGGACAAAGTCACAAAGAGGATTTTGCTTG
>DATEMG010000552.1:0-16057 GCA_035275805.1 Blastocatellia bacterium | reverse complement strand
AGCATCATACGGCTGGCCATCGTGATAGGCGGGCTGGCGGTCTTCATCAAGCTCGATCTTTCGCGCGCGAACCTGCTGGGCATTCTGATCGTGCTCCTGGTCAGCAGCTTTGCGTTCATCGGCCTGGGATTGATGGCCGCGGTCTTGCCGGTGTTCAGCCCGGAGCGCGGCGTCGAAGCGACGAACATCTTTCAAGGCTGCCTCCTGCTGGTTTCGGGCGTTTATTATCCGGTGGAAATTCTCCCCGGTTGGTTACAGCCTTTCGCCAAGCTTTCGCCCGCGACCTATTCGTTGTCCGCGTGCCGCAAGTTGATGGGCATCGGATCAGGTCAAGCGCAATTGGTCGGGGCTCCGATCTCGGAGGTCGCGCCAGAATTGTTGACGCTGACGTTGATGGGAGTGTTGATGGTCCCGGTCGGGTTGTGGGTGTTCGGACACGTCGAACGATGGGCGAAGAAGACCGGCAAACTGAAGCGAACAGGTTGAGACTTATCGCGCGAAATGAAATGGCGACAGCCCTTGGGGCGCCGGCGCCCCAAGGGCTCCGCCGAGTTCGCGCATCAAATATCAATCGGCTCGTCTGAGGTCACGTTGCCAATGATCCCTCCCGGATGCCAGGAGTTGTAATGCGTCCGCGTGATGTTTTTTCGCGCTTGCAGTTCGATGCTCAATGCGGCCAGCGCGTAAATTTCGGCGAGGATGCTTGCGCGCGGCTCGAAATTGAGGGGGCTGCCTTCGCGCTCAACTCCGGCGTAAATGAATTCATCACTGACCCTGGCCAGCCACGAATCGGGATTGCCGGAGACGCCCAGGAGCAACGCCCCGTTGCGTTTGAGCGCGGTGATCGCCGCCTTCATCTCGACGGTCTCGCCGCTGTTCGAAATGGCGATCACCAGATCGCCGGGGACGACCTGCCCCGCGCTGCCGTGGACGCATTCGGTGCCATGTAGAAAGTAGGCCGGCGCGCCGGTGCTCGATAACAACGCCGCTACATATCCCGCAACATATTCAGGTTTGCCTATTCCAGTGACGTGGATGCGCCCGCCGCGCGATTCTATCCGCGCGATCAGATCGGCGGCGCGCTTGAAATAGTTTTCATCGCCAATCTTCGCGCGCAGCTTACCGAGTTCTTCGATGGCGATGTCGAGAAAGATCGGGACGGCCTTCCGGTACGGAGAGATCGAAGAAGCGTCCGGGGCGCTCGGCGCCGTTTCAAGCGAAGCCACATCGAACGGCGCTCCGTCGTATAGTTCGAACACGCGCGACCGGCTTTCATCCAGGTCGGGCGTGGCGCCGAGGATTTCACAACATGCCGCGCCGCAGGCGTTTGCCAGCTTCAGCGCGTCTTTCCATTTCAACCCGTGATTCAAGCCCGCGATCATTCCGCCGAAAAAGGCGTCGCCGGCGCCGGTCGAATCGATCGTTCCGATCGGGTAAGCGGGCGCGCGAGCGGTCAATTCGTCGGAAGCGATTGCGCAGCCGGCGTCGCCGTCGGTGATGACAACTGCGCGCGCGCCGTACTTCTGGCGCAAGATTCGGGCGGCCCGCAGCGCGTCGTCCTCGTTGACCATTTCGGACGCCGCCGCCTTCGACGGCTTCAGATAATCGGCCAGCTTCAGCGCGCGCTCGAAATCCTCCGCGCTTCCCAATGTTTTGACCGCGTCGCCGCGCGGGATGTCCACGTCGAGCGCGGTCGTCGCGCCCGCTTCGCGCGCGATCTGGAGCGCCGCAACCACCGCGTCGAGCGGCAGTTGCGAAATCTCCGTCGAGAGCATGCGCGAGCGGCGAATGTAATCGGCGTGCCTGGCCCGCAGGTATTCGCCGGTCGTCTCGCTCGTCGCCGCCGGACTCATATAGATCCCGCGCCTGCCTTCGGGGTCGACGAAGATGTGCGCCGATGACGAGGCCGAGCCGTCGAGCGTTATGTGTTTGTCTATGCGATGGCGATCCATCCCCCCGCGTAAGAAGCGCCCGTACTCGTCGTCGGCCTGTTTGCCGAAAATTCCCACGCGCAGGCCCAACAGACTCGCCCACGAAAGGTGATTGAGCGTCACGCCGCCGACCATCATCTTCACAGTCTCGCCGCCGGAGTCGTATTGGCGGAGCTTGATCTTCTCTTCCCCGCTGATGAGGCGAGGCGTGCGGTAGATCAAATCTACGACCATCGAGCCAACACCGACTAAATCAAAATGTTTTTCCATGTGGTTGGTGGTTGTTTTTTCTGACCAGATGAAGCGTTCGGCATCGAAGGCGAAGGTCGAAGCAAAAAAGGCAAAAAGAGAAAAAAGAGAAAAAAACCTTTTTGCCCTTTATGCCTTTTCCGCCTTTATTGCTTCCTTTTCGCAATCATCAACCTCACAGATGATCAATTATTACATTAGTCATCGCCGTCGTTTTCGCGTTGCCTCCCAGATCGGGCGTGACCGCGCGGCCTTCTTTGATGACGGCTTTGACAGCGTCGCGGACGCGCTGCGCGGCCTCGATCTCACCCAGGCGCTCCAACAGCATCGCCCCGCACAGGATCATCGCCGTCGGGTTTACTTTGTTCTGTCCAGCCAGGTCTAGCGCGGCGCCGTGCGCGGCCTCGAAGATGGCCACGTCGTCGCCGAAGCTTGCGCCGGGCGCGAGGCCGAAGCTGCCGACCAGGCCGGCGCACAAATCCGAGACGATGTCGCCGTACTGGTTCGGCATCAGCAACACGTCCCAGCCTTCGGGCCTGCAGGCCAGATGATAGACGCACGAATCGATCATCGCGTCATCGCATTTGATTTTAGGATATTCGCGGGCGACGTCGCGGGCCGCGCGCAAGAACAATCCGTCGGTTAGTTGGAGCACGTTGGCCTTGTGAATGACGCTCAACCGCCGCCGCCAGCGCTCGGCGGCGTATTCAAAAGCAAATCGCGCGGCGCGTTCGGAGGCGCGGCGGGTTGTGATTTTGATCGCTTCGGCGGCGTCTTCACCGACGCTGTGCTCGTATCCGCTGTACAAATCCTCGGTCAGCTCTCTGATGACCACCACGTCCAGCTTGGGCGCATGTGATCGCACCCCCTCGAATGCGCGCAGCGGTCGGACATTGACGTAAGCGCCGAGTTCCAGCCGCAGGGCAGTGTTGACGTTCGAATAGACCCGCTGCGTATGATCGTCTCGCGAGATGACCACCTTGTCGCCCATCTTCTCGATGACGACCGGGCCTTTCAGGATGACGCGGCTGGAGCGAGCCTTATCGAGAGTCTCGACGGGCAGCGGCGCGCCGCATTGTTTTTCGGCTTCGCGGCCGACGAGCGCGAAGTCCCATTCGCATTTGACGCCGGCGCCTTCGATGACCCGGATCGTGGCGTCACAGACTTCAGGCCCGACGCCGTCGCCGCGAATGACCGTGATTTTATGCATCTTTAATTTCGCAATGCAGGGGTGAAGGGGTGAAAGGGTGAGGGGGTGAAAACGCCTGTATGCAGATCACCCCTTCACCCCTTCGCCCCATCACCCCCTCATTTTTTGCTCAGCGCCTGCCGGATCGCGCTTTCGGCCAGCGGCGCCATGATCTTGTAACCTTCGGCGTTCGGATGCAGGCCGTCGTTGGCCAGTTCCGCCTTGAGCATACCTTTTTCATCGGCCATCTTGCCGAAATAGTCCAGGTAGATGTGCCCCTTGGCTTTGCAATAGCCCTTCAACCATTCATTTAGTTTGAGGATCTGTTCGGGCTGGCGGCGTTCGGAGACCTTCGTCTTGCCGTAGTCGTGAATCGGGAGCACCGAGGCGAAGATGATTTTTATTCCATTCGACTTCGCCAGATCGGCCATCGATGCGTAATTGTTTTCGATCATCTCCAGCGTCATCGGGCCCGTATTGCCCGCGATGTCGTTTGTCCCGGCGAGTATCAATACGACGCGCGGTTTCAGCGCGATCACGTCGGGACGGAAGCGGATCAGCATTTGCGGCGTGGTCTGCCCGCTGATGCCGCGGTTGATGTAAGGCTTGTCGGGGAAGTATTCGTCCAGTTTCCAGCCGTCAGTGATCGAATCTCCCATGAAGACCACGCGGCTTTCGGCCCTATCAGGCGCGGGGACTTTGGCGTTGGCTTCTTTGTAGCGACTGAGCTGAGGCCAATCCTGAAGTCGCCGCTGCATGCGCTCGACCTGTTGTCTCATCACCTCGGGCGAGTCGTTCGCGGGAGTCTGGTCTTGCGCCATAGCGGCGATAGAGAGTGACAGAATCAGTGGAAGGATTAAAAAGCGATCAAATCTCATCTCTCCTCCGAAAATCGTCCACAAAGTCACACGAAGAAACACGGAGGGGAAGAAAAAAGCTTCGCGCCCCTTCGTGTGACTTTGTGGACGGTTTTCATTCTTTCAGGGGGTTGCCCATTACGACATGAAGGCTCCTTAAAGGGGGCCCTAGCTTAACTCAAAATTGAATCCCTTGCGATACTCGCGGCACATGCGTTGCGCGGGAACGGCCTTCCCCGGGTTGCACAACCCCAACGGGTTGAAGACGTCCTTGACCGCGAGCATCGCGTCGAGTGACGCCTGGTCGAAGATCATCGGCATGTATTCGATTTTGTCCACGCCGACTCCATGTTCGCCGGTGATTGAGCCGCCCGCGTCGACGCACAATTTCATGATCTCCTTGCTCGCGGCGTGGACGCGCGCGACCTCGTCGGCGTCGCGCCCGTCGTAATTCAGATTCGGATGGAGGTTGCCGTCGCCCGCATGAAAGACGGTCGAGAGGCGCAGATTGTATTTCGCGCCTATAAGGTAAATCTTTGCCAGGATGTCTGGCAATTTGGTTCTGGGCACGACGGCGTCTTGAACCAGCAGATCGGGGCTGACGCGTCCCAAGGCGCCGAACGCCCCTTTGCGCCCCGCCCACAATTTCTTGCGCTCGGTTTCATCGCTGGCCTCGCGAACAGTCCGCGCGTTGTGTCGGAAGCAGATTTCGGCCGCCCGTTTGGCTTGTGTTTGCAGCCCCGCGCGCAAGCCGTCGAGTTCGACGATCAAACAGGCCGCCGCGTCTCGCGGATAGCCCGCGGCGTAGACCGAGTCTTCGACGGCGTTGATCGTCACCTTGTCGATCATCTCCAAAGCGGCCGGCAGCATTCCTCCGGCGATTATGGCCGAGACGGCGCGGCTGGCGTCGTTAATGTCCATAAAGTCGGCGAGCAGAGTGATGACCATTTGCGGCGTGCGAGTCAACCTGACGGTGATTTTGGTCGTGACGCCGAACGTGCCTTCGCTGCCGACGAAAGCTCCGAGCAGGTCATAACCTGCGACGTCCGCTCCGCCGCCTCCGAGCGAGATCACCTCGCCGGTGGGCAAAACGACTTCCAGGCCGAGGATGTGATTCGTGGTCGAGCCGTATTTCAGGCAGTGCGGCCCGCCGGCGTTTTCGGCCACATTGCCGCCGATGGTGCATGAAGTCTGCGACGAGGGGTCGGGCGCGTAATGGTAGCCGCGAGCCGCCACCGCCTGCGACAATTTGACGTTGATCACGCCCGGCTGCACGATGGCGCGGCGGTTGGCGTAATCGACTTCGAGGATGCGGTTCATCCGCGCCATTTCGATGACTACGGCCCGGTCCCCTTTGTCGCAGCCGGTGGCGATCGCGCCGGAACTCAATCCGGTCCCCGCGCCGCGCGGCCCGAACGGGATGCGGTTCTCGTGCAGAAGCCTGATGACGCGCGAAACCTGGTCGGTCGAGCGCGGGAAGACGACGGCCAGCGGGCGCGCTCGGTGCGTCGTCATCGCATCGCATTCGTAAACCAGCAATTCATCGTCGCCCCAGGCGACGCCGTCGGCGCCGGCGATTTCGCGCAGTTGAGCTATGATATGTGGGTCATGTGATTTCGACATATATGAGATTGCGCTTTGATTTTGTGACTTGGCGCCACAGGCTGTTAGAATACTTGCCGTCAATTTCCAAAAGCAAGCACGGACAGGAATTAGGTATGACCCTCCCCGTTTTGTTAAAAGATAGCTACGGGCGCGCTATCCGCGACCTGCGCATTTCGATCACCGACCGCTGCAATTTCCGCTGCTTCTATTGCATGCCCGAAGAGGCAATGGAGTGGAAGCCCAAGCCGGAGATTCTGACATACGAGGAGATCATCAGCCTAGCTGAGATTTTCGTCAGCCTCGGGACCGACAAGTTGCGCGTGACGGGCGGCGAGCCGATGCTTCGACGCGATCTGGAAAGCCTGGTCGAGCGCCTGGCTAAAATCGAAGGCATCAAGGATCTGGCGATGACCACCAACGCGCACTTCCTGCGTGGCCGCGCGAAGGCGCTGAAAGACGCGGGATTGCAGCGCCTCACGGTCAGCCTGGACTCGTTGACGCCGGACCGCTTCGCACTGCTCACGGGCCGCAACGAATTGCCTCAAGTGCTCGACGGCATTGACGCCGCGATCGAGGCCGGACTGCGCCCAATCAAGGTCAATTGCGTGGCGATTCGCGGCATCAACGACGACCAGACGATCCGCTTCGCCGAGTTCGCCCGCGAAAAGGGCGTGAGCGTGCGCTTTATCGAATTCATGCCGCTCGACAACGGCAAGGTCTGGCGGCGCGAAATGGTCGTTCCGGGCGAAGAGTTGAGAATGCGGATCGACGCGGTCTACCCGCTCGAAAGGGTCAAATCGGAAAACCTGAGCGAGACGGCGAGGCGATGGCGGTTCGCCGACGGCGCGCCGGGCGAAATCGGCTTCATCAACCCGGTCACACAGCCGTTCTGCGGACATTGCAGCCGCATTCGGTTGACCGCCGACGGAATGATCCGCACCTGTCTCTTTTCGACCGTCGAACACAACGTCAAACGGTTGCTGAGAACCGGGGCCTCGCGCGATGAACTGATCGATTTCATCGTGGCGACCGTGGAGAAGAAAGAAGACCGGCATCACATAAACGATCCTGAGTTTGTGCAGCCACTGCGAACGATGTCGTGTATTGGAGGATGAAAATGATCTCCACAAAGAACACGAAGACTCACGAAGGAAAAGAATTGATCTTGGGCGACGAATGCTACGCTATTGTTGGCGCTGCGATAGACGTTCATAGCGAGCTTGGACCGGGCTTCCTAGAAGCGATTTATCAGGAGGCGCTTGAGATAGAGCTGGGTAGTCGCCACATTCCGTTCGAAGCCCAGAAACAATTGACTGTCGCATATAAGGGACAGCGGCTGAAGAAAGAATATTGCGCCGACATCATATGCTACGGACAAATCATCGTCGAACTGAAGGCGATGGACAGACTCACAGGCAGAGAGGAATCACAAATTCTGAATTACCTCAAGGCTACAGGCTTAAAAGCCGGCCTTCTTATCAACTTTGGCAGCCACGGCAAATTGGAGTGGAGAAAATTTGTCAATTAACTTGTCCACAAAGAACACGAAGAAGACACAAAGAATCCTTCGTGTCTTCTTCGTGTTCTTTGTGGACGAAATCTTTTCGGGGGAGCCGCGAGCGCGGCTGAGAGTCCGAAAATCGGAGACCCTTGGAACCTGATACGGCTAATACCGTCGTAGGAAGAAAGGAAAACAATGAACACATCACTCGAAACACAACTTTCAAATTCACAACGCGTCTACGTCGCCGGCTCGCAACCAGGCATAAGCGTGCCGTTCCGCGAAGTCTGCCAACACGTTACCAAGAGCTTCAACGGCCAGATCGAGGCCAACGATCCCGTTCGCGTTTACGACAGTAGCGGCCCGTGGGGCGATCCCTCGTTCAATGGCGACGTGCGCGACGGATTGCCTGCGCCGCGCCGCCAGTGGATCATTGCCCGCGGCGACGTGGAAGAGTACGAAGGCCGCGAGGTCAAGCCCGAAGACAACGGCTATCGTTCAATCGAGGAGGCCATCTACGCCAGAGACAAAGCCAGAGGCAAACTCGAAGAGTTTCCCGGTTTGCGACGCCAGCCGCTGCGCGCGAAGACCGGCCACGCCGTCACGCAAATGTATTACGCCCGTCGAGGCGTTATCACGCCCGAAATGGAGTTCGTGGCCATCCGCGAAAACCTGGGGCGACAGGCCGCGTTTGAAGCTCTGACCAACGGCGACCGCAACCGCCTCAATCATCAACATCGAGGTGAAAGCTTCGGCGCGAGCGTACCGTCATACGTCACGCCTGAATTCGTCCGCCAGGAGGTCGCTCGCGGGCGCGCCATCATTCCCGCCAACATCAATCACCCGGAAAGCGAGCCGATGGCGATTGGTCGCAATTTCCTGGTCAAGATCAACGCAAACATCGGCAACAGCGCCGTCGCGTCTTCGATTGAAGAAGAGGTCGAGAAGATGCGCTGGGCGACGAAATGGGGCGCCGACACTGTGATGGATCTCTCCACGGGCAAAAACATTCACGCCACGCGCGAATGGATCATCCACAATTCGCCTGTGCCCATCGGTACGGTGCCGATCTATCAGGCTCTAGAAAAAGTCTCGGGCAAGGCCGAAGAACTGACGTGGGAAGTCTTCCGTGACACGCTCATCGAACAGGCCGAACAGGGCGTCGACTACTTTACGATTCACGCCGGCGTCCGTCTGCCGTTCATTCCGCTGACTGCGAAGCGGGCCACCGGGATAGTCTCACGCGGCGGTTCGATCATAGCCAAATGGTGCCTTGCGCATCACGAAGACAGCTTCATCTATACGCGCTTCCGCGAAATCTGCGAGATCATGCGCGCATACGACGTGTCGTTCTCGCTCGGCGACGGCCTGCGCCCCGGCTCGATCGCCGACGCCAACGACGAAGCGCAGTTCGCCGAATTGGAAACTCTGGGCGAACTCACGAAGATCGCCTGGGAGATGGATTGCCAGGTGATGATCGAAGGCCCGGGCCACGTGCCGATGCATTTGATCAAAGAGAATATGGACAAACAGCTCGCATCCTGCGACGAAGCGCCTTTTTACACGCTCGGCCCGCTCACTACGGACATCGCGCCCGGCTACGACCACATCACTTCGGCCATCGGCGCCGCGATGATCGGATGGTTCGGCACGGCAATGCTCTGTTACGTCACGCCGAAAGAACACCTCGGCCTGCCAGACAAGAAAGACGTGAAGGACGGCGTGATCGCTTACAAAATCGCCGCTCACGCCGCAGACCTGGCCAAAGGCCACCCCGGCGCGCAACTCCGCGACAACGCGCTCTCGAAAGCCCGCTTCGAATTCCGCTGGGAGGATCAATTCAATCTCTCGCTGGACCCCGAAACCGCGCGCGAATTCCACGATGAGACGCTGCCCCAGGAGGGCGCCAAACAAGCCCATTTCTGCTCGATGTGCGGCCCGCATTTCTGCTCAATGAAGATCACGCAGGACGTGCGCGATTTCGCGGCCAAGCAGGGGATCGATGAACAGGCGGCGATTGAAGCGGGTATGCGCGAGAAGGCGGAGGAGTTTAAGCAGGCGGGGGCGGAATTGTATGTAAAGGCATAGCCTTTGCTGCCTAGCCAGAGGGCGGCCCTACAAAACCGAAGGCCGCTCTCCTTTTTCTTCTCGTCCATTTATTAGGGGAAGACGATGGCAAAACATAATTTGCTTGATACGAACACAGTGAATCTGAACGATATCTTTGCTAATGGGAGAAGATACAAGGTTCCGGTTTACCAAAGGGATTATTCGTGGCAGGACGAGCATTGGGATGACTTATGGGATGACATTAAGACTGTCAGACAAGTAGGCAGTGTTCATTACATGGGCGCAATCGTGCTTCAAGATCACGGGGATAAGTCCTACAGCGTGATTGATGGCCAGCAGCGATTGGCGACGCTCAGTATCCTGGCGCTTGCTGTGATAAAGAGAATCCAGGATTTGATTGAAGCCGGTAGGGAGTCCAAACCAAATGAAGAGAGAAAGAACTTGCTGATGACTAAATTTGTTGGTAGCAAAGATACTGCCTCTCTACATTATTCAAGCAAATTGTTTCTTAATGAAAATAATGATTCTTTCTACCAAAGCTATTTATTGCAGCTACGTGATCCGATCAATCGGCATCGCTTGAGTGATTCAAATAAGCTGCTCTGGCGAGCTTTTGAGTATTTCTATCAGAGGGTCAAAGATTTTTTCGGGCAAAATGTAAGTGGCGAGGCCCTGGCCGATTTTATTGACAATCAGGTCGCTGAAAGACTGATGTTTATCCAGATCGTCGTCGAAGATGAGCTGAATGCTTACACAGTCTTTGAGACCTTAAATGCACGCGGGCTGGAACTTACTACAACAGATCTCCTGAAAAATTATCTTTTGGCTTTGTGCGCCACAAGCGATTTGGATCGCGATATGGCAAAAGAGCAGTGGCAGCGAATCATCCAGCTTACTGATCTGGACGCTTTCCCACAGTTCTTACGTTATTACTGGAATTCTCGTCATGACTCTGTTCGGAAGGAAGGCCTTTTCAAAGCTCTGCGGCAACATATTACCAGCCGAGAACAGGCCTTTTCGCTACTCAACAACCTGGAAAAGTACGCTGGCGTTTACGTTGCGCTGGAGAATCCGAATGACGAGCTGTGGGGTGGGATTCGCGAGGTCAGAAAACGAGTTCAAGAATTGAAGCTCTTCAATATCACTCAATGTTATACATTATTGATGGAAGCCTGGTTCAAACTCCCTCAACCAGAATTCGAGCGTGTGCTTCGGATCTGTTCGGTAATTTCATTCCGTTACAATGTAATTGGCGGGCTAAACCCAAATGTTCAGGAGCACGCTTATAACAGAGCTGCTCGCAAAATTTATCAAGGAGAGATCACTAAAGCCGCGCAAGTCATGAAGGAACTCAAAGATGTGTACCCAAGTGACGAGGGGTTTGTTAGTTCGTTTTCCACCAAAACGATTAATACGAAGAGTAAGAAAAAGCTGGCGCGTTATATTCTCTTTTCGCTTGAGAATCAACTTGCAGGAACTGATCGTAATCATGAAGACGAATCAGCGACTATTGAACATATTCTCCCTGAAAACCCCTCTCAACACTGGACGCAAAATTTTTCCCCTGAAGAACAGGCAGCTTACGTTTATCGTATAGGGAACCTCACGCTTCTTGAAACCAGCAAGAATAGCACCGAATGCCGTAATCTTTCTTATGCAGAAAAGTTGCCGATATACAAAACAAGTCAGTACGTAATGACAAATTCAATTGATTACCCAGATTGGTCTCCTGAGCAAATACGTTTACGGCAAGGGAAACTGGCGAAACTGGCTACCGCTGTCTGGCGAATCTGAGCAAGGAAAACAAGTAAGACGCGCCGCGATTTTGCGGCGAAGCAGGAGATTGACGAGCAGACGGCGATTGAGGAGGCGCGAGAGATATATACCCTTGAATAACCTTTAGGCGGGAATGTAGAGATATTATCCTGTCCTGCATTTTCCTTTTCTGGGTATTGCCGCCATGAAAATGCAGGACAGGAACATATATCAATTGTTGGGATTGACGCCCGCGTCTTCCATAAATTCCCACAGCCCGGCCAACGCCTTTTCCTTATTTCGATAAAACGCGCTGCCGCTGATGCGCCAGAATTTCCAGCCTGCTCGGCGCAACTGGGCCTCACGGTGTTGGTCATACTCCCATTTTTCGTCTCCGGGCCATCGGTCTCCGTCGCACTCGATGGCGACGCGGCCGTTCTCTCCCTCCACGACCAGATCGATCCGGTACTGAGAGTCTCTCGGAAACGGGCGAAATTGCGGGATGACGGTATAGCCTCGGCCGATGATGCTTTCTCCGACCTCGAACTCGAATTCGCTGTCCGCCGTCTGCTTGAGGACTTTGAGACCCGCTTCGACTTCGGACTTGGGCGGGTTGAGGTACCAACTTAGGAGCTTATGCCGCACGCACTCGGGGTTATTGATGTCTCTCAACCGGACCGAGTGAAAGAGGAAAACCTGATCTCTGGCGCGGCTCGTGGCGACGTTGAATCGTCGTCGGGCGTCTTCTCTGACCTGGGGTGAGAATGGCGCGTTGGTCGCGATCACAAGAGACAGGAACATCACGTCCCTTTCGTCGCCCTGAAAAGCGTAGGCGTCGCCGCATATGATTCTGCGCTCTTCCCTTTCCCTCTCGTCCAGGCCTGGATGGCGCGCGATGAGGTTCGAGATGTGTTTCGCCTGCTTTTCGCCGAGCAGCGAGATGATTCCCATCGTTCGCTTCCGCTTATTACCTCCGGAAAGCGCATATCGCGGGTCTTGACACAGGTTGACCACGGATTCGACGAGTCTTTCCGCCTCCGGCTCATTGATGTCATTGCTGTTCTTATACCCATCCTCGACGTAAACCGCCTGAATCGGCGGGTCGAGTATCTCATGAGGCGATGGGCGGCGAAGCGGTTCGAGCCTGCCCCCGTAACTCGGCGACAGGTGGTTGTTGAATTCGATGATCGGCGGCACGCATCGAAAATGTTCGGTCAACAGGATTCGATCTATCTCCGGTATCGTGCCGGTGATCTCATAGAGGCTGTGATCTATGTCGAACCGCTCCGGGTAGGGAATGCTCGTCAGGAACTGGCGGTTCAACTCGTAAATCTTCTCTTTCTCAATGCCGACGTTCGCCGGGCTGATCTGTTCGGGGTCGCCGACGATCAAGACCTTTTTCCCTCGATACAGCACAGGCAAGGCGCGCAGATCGCATTGGCTCGCTTCGTCCACGATGACAACGTCAAAGGCGCCGGGTTTTGCCTCGAAGGATTGAACGACCCGGAAGAGCGGCATGATCCAGACCGGGACAGCGCCCACCGCCTCGACCATCGCCCTGTTTGCCGCCGCCAGGTGGCGCTGAGCGTACCTCCCTGTTCCTTTGCCGAATTGCCTCATCGCGTTGGCCCAGGCCGTCAGAGCCATGTATTGGCGGTCTTCGATGTTCGAAATCTGTCTCTCCCAGGTTCGCTCGGTGACGAGTTGAGTGATCAGCTCGCGCTCCACTTTCCGCGCCCTTTCGAGGCGATTTTGAAGGTTCTCTACGCTCTCGCGGTTGTGGAGACGAATCAACCACTCGTTGAGTCGCCGCCATCGCCAGGCAAGCGCCCAGTCTTGAGGCAGCGCCCCGACGCCGGACTTCGCCGCCTCGCGTTCGACCTTGGACGCCCATTTGGGCGCCACGCTCTGAAGTCTCTTCAGCAAATGTTCAAGTTGCGCCACGCCTGGGCGGAGACCCGCAAGGCGCGTCGTTTCTTCATACGCCTTCTTGTAATCCTCGCTGGAACGGTCTTTGATCGCGGCGGCGAATTGCGCCCAGAGCGGATGAGCGTACTGCTTTTTAGCTTCGCCGCTGAGTTGCTTCTGGAGCTGCCGAAGGTAATCGGTCAATCGATGCTCGTCTATCGCAGCCACCTGCCCCTGCAATGTTTCCAGGTGTTCCCCCAGGCAGGCCCCTTTATGAAAGGTCTGTTTGTGGGACGGGCATCCCAGTGAGGTCAGGGCGGTTCCGACTTGAGTGAGGTGGTTGTCTATCCACTCCACTACGGCGCGGAAGTCTTTCAACCGTGACTCGACGTCAGCCAACGGCATCAACGCTTCGGGGTCTCGCCCCGGACCGTTCACGTTTCGAATGCCTTGATCCCATCGAAGCTCGAATTTTTTGAGGTAGTCTTCGTAAGAGAAACGCGCCCAGAGCAAATCTATTCTTTGGAGCGTCGTGAGTTTCTTTCCGTCGATCCTGACCGCGTCGAAGAGCTGTTTCGCCGGCTGAGAAAGCAAGAGACGCGTAAGCGCGCTGGAAGGATTCTTCCCTTTCTCGACGTTCACCCGCAACTCTTCCAGAGCGGCGTCACGGTCAAAATCCGGCGGCAGATCGGCGATGGTTATCTCAAATCCCTGAATCTCCTGGAATGAGGGGAAGGCGCATTCGTAAAGTTCCGTGCAGGCTTGCAGGAATTCACGCCAGAAAGAATTTTGACTCTCTCCCGACACCATCAAATTGAGGAGTCGCAGACGCCATTCGGAATCGAGCCGCTTCCAGTCGGTGAGCGCGGGTTCGAGGATGGAGAGCGCCTTGATGATCTCTTCCGGTTGCGCTTCGCGTAGTGGCGGGGGCCAATCGGCTCGTAAATCTTCCGTCTCGACGGCGCGGGCGGAAGCGAAACGCAGGTCGTCAAAGACTTTCGAAATATTTCCGGTCGATTGAATCCTGGCCGGATCGGGAAGATATTGAAGGCAAGCCTGCCTGTCTTGCGGCGAGATGCCGCCCAGCAGCGCGCATAATTCCTTCAACTCTCCGTCCGAAAGCGGAGGCTCGGTTTCGGGGGCGAGCCTGTCCGGCAGCCACGAATGATTTTTATCGCCATACGAACATTCTTTGGCGGCCTGGTGCGCGGTGACTTCGGCGCCGCCGATCGTGATCTTGCAGGAGTCGAGTTCGGCCCAATCCCTTATCTGTTGATGCAGTCTCGATTGTTCTTCGCGGACGGTTTTCAGCTCGGAGCCTATGTGCCCGATCCTCTCTTCGGGTTCGCGGCTGTTTCTCAAGGCCAGCCGTTTGCCGATCTCGACGACGGAATCGTTGAGCTGTTTCTTCGATTCCGCGTCGCTGCCCAACTGGCTGACACAGAGACTTCTGATCTCCGGCGGTATGAGATCTCGCAGCACCTTCAAGGCGTTCTCTGTCTGGCTGGTGACGAGTACGCGCTTCCCTCGCGCGAGCAATGAACTGATGATGTTGGCGATCGTATGGCTTTTGCCGGTTCCGGGCGGGCCCTGCACCAGAACGCCGAAGCGCTCTTTCAACCTGTCCAGAATCTCTTTTTGCTGATCGTTATACTCGAGAGGAAAGAAAAGCTCGCCGTCATCGGTCCCCTCAACGAGTTCCGCGCCTTCCTCAAGATTCGGCGCCCCGCCGGCGCTTTGAAGGGTCGCGCCGTCCTCAAGATTCGGCGCCCCGCCAGCGCTTTGATCAGCGACCAGCGACCGGATGAATGGTGACAGTTCATTCCCGGCCTGAACCGATTCCGCCGTTTTTTGGGCGTCGTCTATCCAGAAATGGCGGGCGCGCTGTCGCACGAAAATTACCGGAGCGTTATAAATGGCGGGGATGGGAGACGCCGGCGGCTGCGCGATCGGCCTGTTCTCGTAAAGATTCGTATCCTCGACGGGCGCAGTGCTCAACAATCCCGTCACGGTCGTGGCGATGCCGCGCATCTGATCGTGGTTCCAAACATCTGGCGGCGCCTCTCCGCTGTTTATTTTTGCGACGTGCTTCAGGAGCTTATCCTTGTTTGGGTAATCGAGTTCCCGCAGGCATTCCAAATCGAACTGCGTCGTGCGGGATTGAGCCGGCCTGAGCGTGATCTTCCTGCGGTCAGGGTTGAATTCGAGGTCCAGCGGGGTCAGCAGGAGCGGATGATGGATTTTGATTCCAGCGCTGTAATTCCAGGCCAGGAAAAGATGTCCCCATAAAATTTCGATGCGGTCTCCTTCGACGCTGAGCCGCTGGTGCAGAGAGAAGAGTTGATCGTAAAGCTCATTCGCCTTGAACAACGGCAAAACCTGCTTTGCCCAGGGGTCCCAATGGTTTTCAAGGTAATTGTTCAACGCCGTCATACGGGAAGGTTTATCTTCAAACCTTTCTTCCCCCTCGCGCGCTGGCAATGATTTCGGCCTCCTGGCCGGATGCGAAGACGGTCCTACCCATTCTTTGAGAACCGGCGGCAATGGCGGAGGGTCGTCGTAGGAGCTTTTGTAGACCGCGAGCCAGGCGTCTTCTGCGACCGCCTCCGGCGTTTCGTTCGTTTCATTCGATTTATTTCCGCGATCGAATTCCTTGATTCTGCAATGCGAGCAGGGGATGAGATCGGCCTGACGCCAAAACAGGTCGTCATAGCTGGTCACTATGCGAGCCACGGGCAGATCGATTGCGTAAACTTTGCTGATGTATTCAAAAAGGTTGGCCGCTTTATCTTGCGCTGACATGAAAGAACCCCCTTCGGATAGGTGTGTGTGTCGCGAGGGGGATTATCAATAGGGGCCCTTGAAGATACTACTCAATGAACTCTACTTCAATAGACTTTTTGGTACAGTCAAATATCTCTTCTGTTGGCTGTGACTTCTAGACGATATATTTCTGTCCTGCATTTTCCTACTCGGGTTTCGCCTAAAGGAA
>DATEMG010000551.1:0-2104 GCA_035275805.1 Blastocatellia bacterium | reverse complement strand
AAACAATAGAAGGCAATTTCGGGACGCTGCTCGACCTGGCGCTGGACCTGGGCGGCGAGTTTTTCGTCCTCTACAACGGCGCGGCATGCGGGGCTTCGGCGCCGGACCATTTGCACTTCCAGGCCTGCGCGCGCGAATCATTGCCGATCATTCCTGAGATCGAGACCTGGGAGAGACGGGGCCTGTCGAAGAATTCCGGCGTCGAATCTTTCACGTTGAAAGATTACCGGTTGAACGCCCTGGTCGCGAGCGGCAATGATCGCCTGGCCGTCTGCGAATGGTTCGAGCGGGCGCTGCGGCGCCTCGCTGAAATTACCGGCGCGGAATCTGAGCCGATGATCAATCTGATCGTGACGCGCGATGACGGCCGGTGGACTGTGATAATTTTCCCTCGCAGTAAACATCGCCCCGACCGTTATTTCGCCGACGGCGACGCAAAATTGACCGTCAGCCCCGCGGCGATTGACCTGGCGGGCGTTCTGGTCGTCCCGCAGCCCGACCATTTCTCGAAAATCACGTCGCGGGATGTGGAAGAGATTTACGCCGAGGTGACGCTGGACGGCGCAGTGTTTGACACATGGTTGCGAAATGAAAAGGATTTATGGGACCGATAGGTCCTATCGGTCCCATAAGTCCTTTTCAAAAAGAGGAGTTTGGCCAATGAAGATGGTTGATCACGAGCCGGTCGTTTCTGTCGGTTTGATGACCGGCGCGGAGAGCGTGGTTTTTGAGCTGAAAGGCGCTTTCGTGAATTCCGCCGGCGAACGGCTGGACGGCGGAAGCTATCGCGCGACGCCGTCCAACAACGGCGTTGATATCATGTTCGAAGGCGCCCCTCGCGGGCTTTCGGCTTCGGAGTGTTTGTTAACGCCTGACGCATCCTCGGCTTCTTTTCTTGTCCGCGACGTCACAATCGGGATTGATTTCCACTGGCAGCAAAAACAGGACCAGGAATTTCGGGGGGCATTGAAAATCAAGCTCGACGCGGACGGGCGGTTGACGGTCGTCAACGAGGTTCCCGTCGAAGCTTATCTGACCGGAGTCATTTCGTCGGAGATGAGCGCGGACTCGCACTCCGAACTGCTCAAGGCGCATTCGGTCGTTTCGCGTAGCTGGCTGCTGGCGCAAATGGAGCCGTGGAAGAAGGAGCGGCGTAAACCTTCATTCGCCCCACAGACAGTCGGCGGCGAGAACCGATTGATCCGCTGGTACGACCAGGAGAGCCACGCCGATTTCGACGTTTGCGCCGACGACCATTGCCAGCGTTATCAGGGTGTCACGAAAGCGACCTCGGCGGCGGTCTACGAGGCGATCAGCGAGACGTTCGGGCAGGTTCTCACTTTTGACGATGAGTTGTGCGACGCGCGTTATACGAAGTCATGCGGAGGGATGACCGAGAGCTACGACGCAGCCTGGGAGGACGAACGCTTTCCTTACCTGGCCGTCTCGTACGACGGCGAAGAGTTTCCCGCCGGATTCGATCTCCCTCTGACTGACGAATCCAACGCCGAGCGCTGGATTCGCAATTCGCCGCCTGCATTCTGTAACACGACGGACACGGGCGTCCTCGGAAAGATTTTGCCGGATTTCAATCAGGAGACCACGGACTTTTACCGGTGGCGCGTGACAATATCGCAGGACGAGTTGAGGGATTTATTGCGCTCGAAACTCGGCGCCGATTTCGGCGCGGTTTATAAGCTCGAAGCCGTCGAGCGGGGAGCTTCGGGTCGCATCGTCCGGTTGCGCGTAGTGGGCGAGCGCGAACAAATGGTCATCGGCAAGGAGCTTGAAATCCGCCGCGCTCTCTCGCCGTCCCACCTTTACAGCTCGGCCTTTGTCGTCGAAAGCGAAGGAATGAACGGCGGCGCGCCAGCCGCGTTCACACTGATCGGCGCCGGGTGGGGACATGGCGTGGGGTTGTGCCAGATAGGCGCCGCGTTGATGGCCGAGCGGGGCTATGATTTCCGGCGCATTTTGGAACATTACTATCGCGGCGCGCGGCTTTACGGACTATACTCAGCGAATCAGCGCCGCGAGCTGTAGCGAGAAGGCTCCCACTGCCGGCCCGCGCGCTACCGCTCGTGGTTCTGTTTCGTCGGGAGTC
>DATEMG010000550.1:0-14315 GCA_035275805.1 Blastocatellia bacterium | reverse complement strand
TTCTGAGGAAGTAATGACAATGAGACCACAGAAAAAACTGGACGCTTCGGAGGAACCCAATCGCCTCAACCAAATCTATTATGTGGCGGCGAAAATATTTTGCGATAAAGGCTATGACGCGACCTCGATGAGCGACATTGCCGACGCCGTGGGGATCACCAAGGCCGGCATCTATCACTACGTGAAGAGCAAGCAGGACCTGCTCTTCGCGATCATGAATTTCGGGATGGACCGGCTGGAAATCCAGGTGATCACGCCGGCGCGGGCCGTCATCGACGCCGAACAGCGGCTGCGCGCGATACTGCGCAATCACGCCCTGCTGATCATCGAGGGGAGCCGTCCCGAAGGCTACAGCCCACTCACAGTGCTCAATGACGAAATGGCCGGATTGACTCCCGCCCACCGCCGCAAAGTCCAACTGCGCAAGCGCGCCTACCTCAACCTCTTGCGTGACACGCTGCGGCAGTTAAAAGACGAGGGCAAGTTGAAAGACGTCGACGCCACCGTGGCGGCCTTCAGCCTGTTCGGTATGCTGCTCTGGCTTTCGCGATGGTACAAGCCGGACGGCAGACTGACGGGCGATGAAGTCGCAAATGAAATTGAAAAAATAGCGCTCGGGGGATTGTTGCGCCCTCAGGCGCGATTGTCGCGCACATAGAGGAAAGATCCACGAAGAAACGAAGGACGCGAAGAAGAAACAGAAAACACCTTCGTGCTCTTCGTTTCTTCGTGGTTGATTTTTGGAGGAAGATTCAATGCTCAGACTGATTCAGCTTCGGAACGGAAACATTCGCAAGATCGGCGTCATCGACGAGCCGCGCATCAAACTCCTGTCGGAATTCGCTACGATCTATGAATTGGCGCGGGCCGCGATCAACTCGCGAGTGAATCTCTCCGCGCTCGTTAAACAGCGCAACGCCGATGAGTCGCTCGATTACGATGAGGTCTACGGCGGACAGTCGGAATGGCGGATTCTGCCCGCCGCCGACCATCCCGAAGAACCGTCGCGCTGCCTGGTGACCGGGACCGGGCTGACGCACATGGCGAGCGCGAAGAACCGCGACGCGATGCACGCGAAAAATCCTGATCAGCCCGCGCAAATTGAGACTCTGACCGACAGCATGAAGATGTTCCGCTGGGGCATCGAGGGCGGCCGCCCGGCGCCGGGAAAGATCGGAGTCGCCCCCGAGTGGTTTTACAAAGGCTGCGGCGACGTGTTGCGCGCCCATGGCGAGCCGCTCGTCACGCCGCGCTACGCCGAAGACGGCGGCGAGGAACCCGAGGTTGCGGGCGTCTATCTGATCGGCGACGACGCCAAGCCTTATCGAATCGGCCTCGCCGCCGGCAACGAATTTTCCGACCACAAATTCGAGAAGCGAAATTACCTCTATCTGGCCGGCTCGAAATTGCGCAACTGCGCCCTCGGCCCTGAACTGATCGTCGATCACGACTTCCAATCCGTTCCCGGCGAGGTGGTGATCGAACGCGACGGGCGGCGCGTCTGGTCGAAGGAGATCAAGACCGGCGAGGCCGAGATGTGCCACAGCCTGTCTAACATCGAGCACCATCACTTCAAGTTCGAATGGCATCGGCGCCCCGGCGATCTGCACGTCCACTTCTTCGGCGCTGACGCCTTCAGCTTCGGCGCCGGCGTTCAATTGTCGGATGGCGACGTCATGACAGTCAGCTTTGAAGGCTTCGGGCGCCCGTTGCGCAATCCCGTCAAAATTGATCAGGTTGTGGATGAAGTCGTCTCGGTCACACGCCTCGATTGATGCCAAAGGATGAATAGCCACAGAGAGCACAGAGAGCACAGAGAAATCATTCATGCCCTCCGTGCCCTCTATGCTCTCTGTGGCTAACAATCTTAATCCATTTGAACACCGGTATAGTATAAGCATGAAACGACGTAGCTTTATTTTTACTGCCAGCGCGGCCGCGGCGTCCGCCGCCAGCGCGCCAGTGAGCGCTTTCACCAGGGAAGAAAAAAAGATGTACGGATTGATCGGCAAGATGGTCGCAGTCCCAGGCAAGCGGGACGAGTTGATCGCAATCTTGCTCGAATCCGTAGCCAACGGGCCTGGCATGCCTGGCTGTCTGAGTTATGTTATCGCCAATGATCCGGCAGACGCGAACGCAATCTGGATCACGGAAGTGTGGGATAGCCAATCCAGCCACAAATCCTCGCTCTCTCTTCCCTCCGTGAAGCAGGTGATCGCGAAGGGGAAGCCGCTCATCGCCAGTTTCGGCGAGAGGTTTGTTACGGAACCGGTTGGTGGACATGGCTTGGCCGGCATAAAGAAATAATTTCCCATTTCACAGTTGTCATTTGCCATTGCGGCGTCTGATCGAGTTATTGCATCACCGTGTGTTGGTCGCTTCCAGCAGTATCTCCTCGCGATGTTCATCGAGCCTGGGCGCGAGGCGCCTGATGTCGCCCGGCGTGCGCGAGAATCGCACGGGGATTCCGAGGGTTCGCACTTCACCCTCCGAAGGATGTTCTTCGCGCCGAAAAAATCCGAGCGCGCTCAAGTGTTCGTCATTGAGGAGGTCTTCGGGGGAGAGCACAGGAGTCATTGGGAGATCAGCGGCTCGGAGCAGTTCCACCCATTCAGCGGTCGTTCGTTCGGTCACGATCTCGGCCAACAGTCCGTATAACTCATCGATCTTTCGGCTTCGCAGCGCCGGATCGGTCACGCGCGGGTCGGCGGCCATCTCGGGTTTGCCCGCGGCCTCGAAGAACCGCGTCCACTGTTCGGCGGTGTAGGGCAGCAAACCGATATAGCCATCCTTCGTTCGATAAGGCTTGCGGTGTTTCGACAATACGCGTTCGTATCCCATTCTCTCCGACGCCGGGCAGAAAGTGGCTCCAGACAGATGTTCGATCAGGGTGAACGAGACCATCGTTTCGAACATCGGGACTTCGATGGCCTGCCCGCTCCCCGAACGCTCGCGCTCGTAGAGCGCCATGGCGACCGCGTAAGCGACTACGCATCCGACGGTCTTGTCCGCGAAGATGGTGTTGACGTATCGCGGGCCGTTCGAGTCGTTTTCCCCCTGCAATGAAGCCATTCCGCACATCGCCTGAATGACGTCGTCGAATGCGGGCCGACCCGCGTAAGGGCCTTCTTCCGAAAATCCATACGCGCCGCAATAAATCAATCGCGGATTGCGTTCGCGCAGACTCTCGTAATCTAGGCCGAGCCTGCGCATGGCCTGTGGCCGCACGGTAGTTACAAAGACGTCCGCGCCGGTGAGCAAATCGAGCAACGCCTGTCGCCCGTCGTCGCGCTTCAGATCGAGCGCGACGCTGCGCTTGTTGCGGTTCAGATTAAGAAACGCCGCGCTCATTCCGCGGTTGCGGAACGGCGCAAGGTGGCGGCAGACGTCCCCTTCCGGAGGTTCGATTTTGATCACGTCCGCGCCCATGTCGCCCAGAATCTGGGTCGCGTACGGCCCCATCACAACTGATGTCATATCGATGACGCGGACGCCTGTCAGCGGGCCTGCCATAATTTCATCCTCTCCTAATATAGGTATAGGGACTATTAGCCACCGCAGACCACCGCAGACCACAGAGAAATCATTATGTCCTGCGGCGATCTGCGGTGATCTTTGTGGCTATTTATCCATATGAATACTGATATAAATCACGAGCAGGCGACTATCATAACAAATCGGGCCGAAAATTTTCGGGAACCATTTATCGGTTGTCGCACTATCACGCATGACAACCGTTAGAAATCCGGGTATGAACGCAATTGACACCTGTAGCGACGAGACACTGTTGCGGCTGGCGATGGCTGGGGACGAGGAGGCTTTCACCCGGCTATACCGGCGCTTGCGCGGCGCCGTATACCGGTTTGCGCGGCAGATGAGCGGGTCGTCGAGCGTTGCGGAGGACGTGACTCAGGATGTCTTTCTGATTCTTTTACGCAAGGCGGAGCTTTATGATTCGCGGCGTGGATCGCTTTCCACATATTTGATCGGGATCGCCAGGAATGAAATTCTGCGCCGTCTGGACCGCGACCGCGCCTACGTTGCGCTGGCGGAAGAAGACGCGTCGGCGGATAAAAATCCGAATGAGAACCTGATTGTTAAAAGCGATCCGTTGGGAAACCTGGTGCGCGATGAGGAGATCGAATCGGTCCGCCAGGCTGTGCTGGGGTTGCCGTTGCATTACCGAGAGGTCGTCGTACTGTGCGAGTTGGAAGAGATGAGTTACGGCGAGGCCGCCGCGTCGCTCGGCTGCGCCGTCGGCACGGTCAGATCACGGTTGCATCGGGCGCGCGCGTTGCTGAAGCAACGGCTGCGCGGAGCCGAGGCCGGGGGAACAGGGCAACAGGGCAACAGGGCGCCCCTCGGATCAATCGAGCTGGTTGTATTGGATGAATTATGAGCTGCAGCGATTTTGAAACGATCATCATTGAGATCGCGCGCGACCGTTTGATGGACGCCGCGACGCGCGAGCGCGGGCTGGAGCACGTTCGGAGGTGTACTGTTTGCGCGACGCTCCTGGTCGAAGAAAGGGCGCTCAGCCGCGATCTGCGCGCGCTTTCCTCACGATGCTCGGCCGAGGAGATACCGGAGCGCATTGAAAACGCTTTGTTGGCGGCCTTCCGCCAACGCGCCGCCGCCCCGGTCGTCGCGCCGCGCCGCCGTTGGTTGCTGGCTGTTGCAGCGATCGCATTGCTGACATTCGGTATTTCGCTGGCGGGATGGGTCGCGTCGTCTCCCAAGCGAGAGGCGCCGGCGTCTGGTTCTAATGGCGCCCAGGCCGCTCCGACCGACATCCCCGCGACGCCTGGAAAATCCGATCAGACTCCGCCGCGGATTGTCGAGTTTCGAAAACCTGATCGGCGCATTCTCGGTCCGGCGCCGCGGGATCGTCAGAAGCGATTGGCGAGCGCCAATCGCCGGTCCTCGGGCGCCGACGCCGCGCGCGAATTCGTCACGCCGTTTTTCCCGGTTATGCAAGGCGGCGAACTGATCCCGCTTGACGGCGGGCAGCTCGTTCGCGTCAGGATGCCGCGCTCCAACCTGATCCCGTGGGGGATTCCGATCGATCAGGGACGCGCGAGTGAAACCATTAAGGCCGATGTGCTGCTCAGCAATGACGGGCTGGCGCGCGCAATCCGGCTGGTCTATTAACCGATAAGAGAGGAATTTATGCGAAGGAAAAAGCAGTTTTTGATGGTGGCGCTCTGCGCATTCTCGATGGTCGTCAATAGCGCGGCGGTCGTAGCGCAGAGCAAGGATAAAAAGCAGGAACCGAAATCGGACACCCAGCAGGCGCCGGAGCCTCCAAGCGACAGACTCATATTGACGCCGCCGTCCACTTTTCACATGGCCGTTCCCGCCCAGGACTTCGCATACGCCGCGCCGCAGGTCCAATTCATCCACAACGAGTTCAGCTTTGACGGCGGCCTGGTCAAAGGCGCGCCCTATTCGGCGGACGCCGTTACCGAAACGATCCAGACGTTGGGCGACGGCAATCGGATCGTTCAAAGCTCCTCGGCCAAGATTTATCGCGACAGCGCGGGACGCACGCGCCGCGAGCAGACGTTTAAGGCGATAGGGCCTTGGGCGGTCTCCGGAGAACCACCGGTCACGATATCCATCAACGACCCGGTCGCCGGCGTTACCTATAGCCTCAATTCGAATATGAAGACCGCGCACAAGATGGCGATGCCTCGCCCGGTCGACGCTGGTAGACTTGAGAAGATGCGCGCGGAATTGAAGGAGAAAATGGATAAGCTGAAGGCGGCCAATGGCGCCGAGGCGGGCGTCAGCGGCGCCAATGAGGTCGTCATTAAGGAGGGCGCAAGCGTCGCTTATTCCTCAGTCGCTCGAAGCGGAATCGCCACCGGCGCCGCCGGCGGCGCCGTCATCAGGGGCGTCAGGCCGGGCATGCCAATGCCGGTGGGGGGTGGAGTTTTCTCCTGGACGAGCGACGCGGAAGTCAATCAGGAGCAATTGGGCGCGCAGTCAATCGAGGGCGTGGCCGCTGAAGGCACGCGCGTCACTTTCACCATCCCCGCAGGTAAAATCGGCAATGAACGCCCAATCGTGACGGTCAACGAGCGGTGGTATTCGCAGGAGTTGCAGGCCGTCGTGCTAAGCAAAAACAGCGATCCGCGCATGGGCGAAACCACTTACCGGCTGACCAACATTGATCGCAGCGAGCCTGATCCGTCGCTCTTCCAGGTTCCCACTGATTACACGGTCGAAGAGGGCGGCTTTAACCGCAATTTCTTCTTCTCGGAGCCGTCCAAAGTTGAGATACAAAAGAAAAGAAGGCCGAATGAAAATTGACGGCGCTTAGCAGAGTCGGCCGCCTCGAAAACGCGTGACGCGTTTTTGCATTTTTGAAGAAATATTCTATGGCGAAGGCGCCCCCGCTGATCGCGCTAGATCATATATCAGATCGACGTAGTGGCTAATGGAACGCGGATGACGCGGATACGGCGGATCATCGCTGATAAGAACGAAAAAAGATCAGCGGGAATCCGCCCCATCCGCGTCATCCGCGTTCCATTGTAGGTATGTTTATTACGGAGGCTGGCCACAGCTTCTATTTCGCGATTTACTGTCTGTAGTGGATTACAAGAGGGAGCGTATTGCTGAGTGGCGCCGGAGTCATGCAACCGGCATAGAAGGAGACCGCATCACCTGGTCTCGTAGATCAGCGTCCGATGTCTACGACTGCCGACAATGTACCCCATAAGCGCCCCAACCCCGGCGCCAATTCCTCCGATAAACAAGGCTCCAAGAGCAACCTCTGCATCACCTGGGACGTCATTGGCGGCGGCGACGGTCGCCGCCACGCCAAGCCCGGCGCCAATGCCCATCCCTATCAGGGTCGCTCTATTAGACGACTTCGAGACCACCCGATAGACTCTGAGCGCGTCACCACGGCTTATGTCCGTGGTGTTCTTTCTTCGCTCAATCGTCAGGGCCGTGTCGGATATGTTGATCAGCATGCCTTTCAGGGTTTGCCCATTTCTGAGACGCACCACCACTTCATCTCCGGGCGGAACTGCTTTAATCCCTTCCCAGGAGCCTCTGATCGGATTAGGCGTTACCTGAGCGAATGCGATCTGCGGTTTTGCCAACATGGCCATCAGGGCAAATGCGACGAATATCGCGCTTTTCTTTCTTGTCTTCATGATTATCCTCCGGAATCGACGAGCCAAATCAGGCGGTCAGGAAGAATGAGTCATATGCTATCGCCGCTCTCATCACCTGTTACATCCCGACGAGAAGAGCGACGAAGGTTGATCAGTTGATCGCGCTGAAGCGCGAAGAGCCTCATCATTGGGTCTCGTAGATCAGCGCCCGCTTGTTACGCTTGCTGCTCTGCCTGCCAACGAGATACCCGATAAGCGTTCCGGCGGTGGCGCCCGCTACTACGGCGACCAAGCCATAAAGACCAGCTTCTCCTCCCCTGTCGCCGGTATAGGCGAAGATGGCCGTTCCTGCGAAGCCAATTCCGGTGCCAGTACCCATCCCTATCAGGGTTGCTCTTTTGGCCGACTTCGAGGTCATCCGGAAGACTCTGAGGGTGTCCCCACGGGTTACGTCCGTGGTCCCCTTTCCCCGCTCAATCGTCAGGACCGTGTCCGATACGCTGATCAGTTTGCCTTTCATGGTCTGCCCATTCCTGAGATCCACCTCTACTTTGTCTCCGGGCGGAACCGCTTTAAGCCTCTCCCAGGACCCTATGATCGGATCAGTTGTTACCTGAGCGAACGCGAGCTGCGGCCTCGCCAACAAGGCCATCAGGGCAAATGCGACGAATATCGAGCTTATCTTTCTTGCTTTCATAATTATCCTCAGGGAGCGAGGCGCCGAATCAATGAGAGCCTGCCAGACGCAGGCAGAACGGCTACAAGAGCCGGGATCTAAATGCTCTTTGTCATGGGCGCCACATATCACCTGGTTTCGCAGATCATCAGAGCGAATGCGACGACTATTGCGAATTTCTTTCTTGTCTTAATGCTTATCCTCAATAGCGGTTACGGAGCCTTGTAAACGACCTCGCCTCTACTGCCGATGATCGCTCCGACTACGGCGCCAACGGCGGCGCCGACAGCCATTACTGGATACTCGATAGCGAAAGGGGCTTCCGTCGCTTCGCCGACTCCGTACCCGATCCCAAATCCGCCGGCCAATCCGAGGCCGCCGAGTAAAGCGGCGTAACCCGCCGTCCGCGCGCCTGATTTCTTCCGAATCTCAACGACATCTTCTCGCTTGAGCGCCACGTCCCTTCCCGGCGCCTTCGCGGTGGACAGCGTTATCGAATCGGGTGTGACCGCTGATAACTTCCCGCTGAACTTCCGACCCGTTTTTGTCTTCACCGATAGCTTCGAACCTGGATTTATCTTCATCACCTCGCCCCAGTCGTTCTTCGCGTCCTGTGCGAGAACCGCCTGCGAAAAGAGCGGGAGAATCAAAAACAGGCACGGTAGTAAGAGTCCGCCTCGCAGACGAGGAACGGCCACAAACGCCGGGATGAAGAATCTTGTAGTCATAACAATCTCTCCTGTCAGGGCTAACAGGCGTTGAGTAGAGCCTCGGCTAGCGACATCGCAAGTGACGTTCCTCGCTTGGAAGAGCAATAGAACAAGGCTAAAGCGAAGAGCTGACGATTTTCTGACGCAGGAAATGGCTGACAGTTGTTAGATCCCGATGACTATCCATTTTGAAGAACGGGCAGAATTCCTTGCTCTTTTTCTTGACATGGAAAAGGGGACGAAATATATTCCTGGATCTAACGAATCAAATTACATTCATTGAAAAAGAGAAGCTCAATTGCAGAAGATCAAAGCTGTTCGAACATCCATGCGTCAGCGCCGGAGTCTTCGATCTCCGAACCCGGAGGTGCGGCGGCGCTTGCTGGAAGCGGCGGACCAACTGATTCACGAGCAGGGCTTTCCTGCGCTGCGGATCGAGGAAATAGTTGAGCGGGCGAAGCTCTCGATAGGCACCTTTTATCTGTATTTCGAGAGCAAAGACGATCTCTTTATCAATCTCGTGATCGAAAACACGGGCGAACTCCAGCGCCGTCTGGAAGCCGCCTCGAAGATGACGGGAAGCGTTTTGCAACGTCTGGGTCAGGTGTTGGAAACCTATCTGGACTTTGTTAAGGAACACGAGCGAGGGTTCCTTTACTATCTAAATGTCGGTCACGTGGACACCACGGTGGGACCGCTTTCGGTTTGGGCCTGTAACCAATGCGCCTCGACTATGCGACCCCTGCTCGAAGAGGGAATGGCTAGAGGAGAGATCAGAAAGACCGATCCCGAATTGCTCGCCCAGGCTGTAGTAGGGTTGACCCAACACATTGCGAGCTACTGGTTGCAACACCAGGAGGTCTACACGCGCGAACAGGTCAAGAATTTTCTTTTCCATTTATTCGGTTGAAATAAGGCCGGATCCGCATTACTGCAAGCTAGAATCGACGCGCATCCAGGAGCGCTTTTCATTCTTTCAGAGCGTCGCCACGCGACATAAAGTCTCCCCCAAAGCTTGATAATTTTCAGACGCAGCTTCCTCCTTTGTTTGCTTGGTGAATGAAATTCTATTCGTCAATTCATCATACGCGATTTTGAGAGTACATCCGTAAATCTGGGCGACATCAACCCAGCTAAATAACCAGGCCAACTAAGCAACTTAAGGAGGTTAATCGTGGACAATCACATAAAACGACTTCGTGTGAAGGGATTGATCTTAGCGTTGTGGGTGGTCGGCGCCGCGACGCTGTTCATGGCGCTTGACCGTCCGCCGAAGACGGCGGCCATCCAGGCTCCTCCGACGGGAAGATTCACCGCGTTTGAAAGCGGGCAGGTTCGACCGATGGCATTGTCGCCGAACGGTGCCAGGCTCTTTGCGGTGAACACGCCCGATGACACTCTGGAGATTTTCAACGTCACCCCAACGGGCATAGCGCTGGCGGCCCGCGTTCCGGTCGGTTTGGAGCCGGTGGCGGTGGCGGCGCGGGACGATTCAGAGGTTTGGGTCGTCAATCATCTATCGGACAGCGTGAGCGTGTTGAGTTTGTCTGGAACGCCGCGCGTCGTCCGCACCCTGCTGGTCGGCGATGAGCCGCGCGACGTCGTGTTCGCCGGTTCTCCGTCACGCGCGTTCATTACGACCGCGCATCGCGGGCAGCAGCGCACACATTCCTCCATCGCCGACGTTCCAGGCGCGGGCGATCCGCAGTTGACCACGCCAGGCGTCGGACGCGCCGACGTGTGGGTCTTCAATCCCGCCAGTCTGGGGACGGCGGTCGGCGGCAGGCCTACCAGGATCATGACGTTCTTCACCGACACGCCGCGGGCGCTTGCGGTCAGCCCCGATAAGACGACGGTCTATGTAGCCGGGTTCAAGACCGGCAACCAGACGACCACCGTCCTCGAGCCGTTCATTTGCAACGACCCCAATCCGCTTCAGCCCTGCGAAGTTGATAACGGCTCCGTCAGTCCTGGCGGAAACCCGGGGCCTGCCACGAACTTCGAGGGCAAACGTGCGCCGAAGGTCGGATTAATCGTTAAATTCAACAACAACACCCAGCGATGGGAAGACGAACTCGGGCGCAACTGGAATCACGCGGTTCGCTTCCGCCTGCCGGACAGAGACATCTTCGCGGTCAACGCGAACACCCTGGCGCAGACGTCCGTGTTCGCGCATGTGGGAACGACTTTGTTCAACATGGTCACCAACCCGGTAAGCGGAAAACTTTACGTGTCGAACACCGAAGCCTTCAACAATGTCCGCTTCGAAGGGCCTGGCATTTTCGGCGGCAGCACGGTTCAAGGCCATCTGGCCGAAACCCGCATTACCGTGATCGGCCCGTCGGTGGAGCCGCGACATCTCAACAAACACATCGACTATACCAAGCTGGCGGGAAGGCCCGGGTTCGACCCGACTGCGAAGAATCACAGCCTCTCGACGCCGCTCGACATGGCGGTGACCAGCGACGGGAGTACGCTGTTCCTGGCCGCGTTCGGGTCGAGCAAGATCGGCGTCTTCAACACCGCGACGCTGGAAAACGACACCTTCGATCCGAGGAGCGCAAGCGCGAATTACATCACGGTCAGCGGAGGCGGCCCGAGCGGCCTGGCGCTGGACGAGGCGAGGGGGCGGCTCTACGTGATGACCCGCTTCGACAACTCGGTGAAGGTGATCGATCTGGCCTCGAAGCTGGAGATCGGTCGGGCGACGCTGCCCAACCCGGAACCCGCTTCGGTTGTCCAGGGGCGGCCTATGCTCTACGACGCCACGGGGTTTTCTGGCAACGGCGAGGCGTCGTGCGCGAGTTGCCACATCTTCGGCGACATGGACGATCTCGCCTGGGACCTGGGCAATCCCGACGAGCGTGTAACGAAGAGCCCGATACCCATCAATTTTGGCGACCGCACGACGATCGACCTCGGAAAATTCCTCTTCGGAGTTAACACCCCGATCAACGGCTCTGACAACTCCGACGATTTCCACCCGATGAAAGGGCCGATGACGACGCAGACCCTGCGCGGGCTGCCCAACTCGGGCGCCATGCACTGGCGCGGCGACCGCGCCAACGGCTTCTTCGGCGTCAACGCAACCGACCCAAATCTCTCGTTCAATAACTTCATCGTAGCCTTCCAGGGATTGGTGGGAAGCGCCAATATGCCGTCTGCGGCAGAGATGCAGAGGTTTACCGATTTCCAGTTGCAGGTCCAACTGCCTCCGAACCCGGTGCGCAATCTCGACAACTCACTGACTTCGGCGCAGCAACGCGGCAGGAATTTCTACTTCGGGTCGCGGCCCTCCGACGGTATCAACATTCCATTCGTCGGCGGGACCACGTTCAACTGTAACGGTTGTCACGTGGTCGATAGGGCCCAGGGCTTCTTCGGCACAGGCCGCAACCAGAGCTTTGAGGGCATTACCCAGATCATTAAGATTCCGCATCTTCGCAATCAGTACGCGAAGGTCGGCATGTTCGGCGTCGCGAAAGTGGACTTCTTCCTCGCGTCGGACACCGGCAATCTGGGCGATCAGATCCGCGGATTCGGCTTCGTGCATGACGGTTCGGTCTCCACATTATTCCAATTCCTCACCGCGGTCGTGTTCCGGCCTCTGATAACCAGCGGCTTCCCGCTGATCAACCCCAACGGGACCAGGCGCGACGTCGAGCAGTTCCTGCTCGCGTTCGACACCGACCTGGCGCCGATCGTGGGCCAACAGGTGACGTTGACCAGCGCCAACGCCTCGACGGTAGGCCCGCGCATTGACCTCCTGATCCAACGCGCGAGAACGGCGTTCGTCTCGAAAGCGCTAGGCGGCGCGGTGACGGAGTGCGATCTGGTGGCGCATGTCGCGCAAGGAGGCCGCATAAAAGGCTACCGCTTCATTCCTGCCACCGGGAACTTTAATCCGGATGACGGCAGCCCGCCCGTCTCGGACGGCGCATTGCGCGCGCTCGCGGCGACCCTGGGCCAGGAGGTGACCTACACTTGCGCTGTGCCAGGATCAGGCGGACGCCTCGTCATTAACTAGTTTTTGAGATCCCCCGAATTGGCTACATGCCATGTTCATGGTCTTTGGGAAATAAATGTGACGACATTTCTTGCGGCCGCGCCAGCGGCGATTGGGCCTAGCCCGGCCTTAAAAAAGCCGGGATCTCAACCGTCGCGGCAGTGGCCGGGGGGATGTGGGTTCAGCCCAGTTTTTAAAAGCCGGACTGAGCTCACTAGGTTGCTGTGGCGCCCGTTAAGACGGTTGTCGCATTTATTTCTCAAAGGCCATAGAACATGGCATGTGGCGCATTTGATTCAATGGCCAATTTGGTCCGCAGCCCCTTCGAAAATGGGAAAGGTCATTCCCACAAAAGGACAATCCGCCACTGATCTCAGCCCGCGACATTGTCTTCAAATCAGGCTACAGAAAGAGTTCCGCTATCTGCTGACGGTCGCGCTCGGCAGCTCACACTCGATCACTTGATCCGCCGCATTGCTTTTACAACACCATTGACGCCTTTAGCGGCTGTTTGTATCCTCAGCCTCGCTATAATTTCCCGCCGGCCCTGGGGAAAGCTCTCAAACAACGAAATCGGCAAAACAATCAGAATCTCTTTTTAGAGAGATGAGGAGGATAAATGCGCCGTTTAATGATTACCGCCTTATCCGCTTTGATACTGCTGTGCGTATCTATCTCAACCCCACAGGGTCGTGGGTTGCATTCAATCCGCCGGATCCCTCTTACGATCGACCTGCTCATCCGGGCCGGGGCGCCGGCTGCTGCAAGCCCGAGGCCAGTGGCGCCGCCTGCGCAAGCGCCGGCTAGTGAACGTGGCGTGGCGCCAAGCGCTCAGGAGAGTGATTCGCTGGAACCCGGCAAGCTCGTCGAACGAGAGCTTTCCGGCGGCGGGTCGCATTCCTACAAGATCACGATGACCTCCGGACAGTACTCGCATATAGTGGTCAAGCAACGAGGGATAGATGTTGCATTGGCGCTGTTTACGCCGGACGGTAAGAAGATCAGCGAGGCCGACAGCGAACATTTGATCGAGGGATCAGAGACTGTATCGGTGATCGCGGAAGCGTCCGGCGCATATCTGATCGAGGCGCGTTCTCCTGAGAAAACAGCTAAGGCAGGACGCTATGAAATCAAGGTAGAAGAATTGAGAGCGGCGACCGACGAGGATAAATATCGAGTCGCCGGAGAAGTGATCTTTCGAGAGGCGGAGCGGCTAAAAGATGGGACGCTGGAGGACAGAAGAAAAAGCGTCGAAAAGTATCACGAAGCGTTGGACTTGTATCGTAAAGCAGGTGACCGCGGAGGGGAAGCCGTCACACTCAACAACATCGGCTTAGTCTATTGGTCGCTTGGAGAGATGCAGAAGGCGCTGGAGAAGTTCAATGAGTCTCTGCCGATCTCGCGGGCGCTGGGCGACCGCAGTGAGGAGGCTACTACGCTCAATAACATCGGCGAGGTCTATCGGTCATTAGGAGAAGTGCAGAAGGCGCTGGAGAAGCTCAATGAGTCGCTGCCAATCTACCGGACGGTAGGCGACCGCAGTGGGGAGGCCACCACACTCAACAACATCGGCTTAGTCTATCAGTCACTAGGAGAGCCACAGAAGGCGCTGGAGAAGCTCGATGAGTCTCTGCCGATCTATAGGACGGTGGGCGACCGCAGTGGGGAGGCCACCACACTTAACAACATTGGCGTGGTCTATCGGTCGCTGGGAGAGATGCAGAAAGCGCTAGAGAAGTACAATGAAACGCTGCAGATCTTGCGGGTGGTAGGCGACCGCAGTGGGGAGGCTG
>DATEMG010000549.1:0-4764 GCA_035275805.1 Blastocatellia bacterium | reverse complement strand
GTCTCACATTCGACTTCGGTCTCGCCGTCGCGGCGGATGACGGTTCGCTTCGGCCCTGTGACCACGTCGAGCTTCGCTCCGGAGACGTTGAGGCGTTCCAGCCGGGATTCTTCTGTAGCGGCGACGCTGCCGAATGACAGGCCCGTCCATGGGTCGGCGTTAATCGCTTCCTCTATCGCGGGCCAGATCGTGAGGCCGAAGAAGTAGGTTCTTTGCCCGTCGGCGCCGGCGCCCGATACTTCTCCCAGGAGGCTCCCGTCGGCGCTCGAAAATTGATCGTCATATCTGCCGGTTTTTTCCAACCCGGATTGCGCCATTGCGAAACTTTTGCGCGCCAATTCGGCGGCTTCGGCGTGATACCCGTAACGCTTCAAACCGAGGTAGACCAGATAATTCATCGGGGCCCAGGTCGCCCCTCGCCCAAGGACGCCTGCGGCGAAAGCCGGGTCGTCTCGCGAAATTGTAGGCAAGGGATATTCGCCCCAGAACTTTTTCGAATCGAGCAGCGTCGCCATCATTCGCTTCGCCCTCTCTTCGCTAGCCAGCCCGGCGGCGAGAGTGTAAAAATTTTCCGGCGACAAACGGCGCGAAAAACGCCCATCCCAGTGGCGGTTTAGGTAAAGCCCGTCCTCTTCTCTCCACATTTTCTCGTTGACGTTTTTCTTGATCTGATCGTAACGAGTTCGCCACTTGTCGACCTCGGTTTGTAGTCCCAACTCACCAGCCATTATCATCAGAATTTCAGTGTCGAGGGCGTAGAGCGCGTTCAATCCGACAGTCGAATATTCGAGCGTATGTGTCTTGTCGTTGTATTTGGCCTCATCGCCTCGTTCAACTGAAGTACCGGGCTGAGCGCCGGGCGCGGCAGCTCCGCCCCAGCCTTGCGGCCTGTCTTCGAGTCCGGATTCGGAGAAGGCCAGCCGCCGTTTCGTCTCATTCGACAGGGCGCGCGCGCCCAACTGGCCTAGCTCAAGCTCAGCGTCGAACCCCCATTCGAGCAATCCGTCGCCGTCGCCGTCGCGCCAGGCCTGCCCGTCTCCACGATCGGCAAATCGCCAATCATTCCATTGACGCAACCGCGGATAAGCCCAGGCGAGAAATTCCAGGTCGCGCGTTAGAAGATAAACTTTCCAAACGCACAGCGCTCCGATCGGAGGCATCGATCTGCCGGCGGTCACCGCCGCCTCGTCATTCTGCGGATTTCGCAGGTAACGCCGCAGCGGCGCGCGCCCGTCAGGGGGCAGCCCGTCGAGCAGCAGTCGCATGGTCGTCGCCGCGCTCGCGTCATTGACCAGCGACGATACCATCGCGTTGAAGAATGTATCCCAACTGAGCGGCGTGTTGCTTGGGTCGCGGGATCCCCGCCGGCCGAGGGCGATGTAGTCCAGCCGTTTTTCAGGCAGATAAATGCGGCTCCAGTTCAAGACGCGGCTGAGAGTCGTGAGGCTAGATCCGAGCGCGCCGCTGCTCGTCGCGCGGGAGTCAACGTATTTCTTCTCTTCCTGGTCAAGGATTCCCGTGGACAGTTTCTGCAACAGATTGTTCGATTCGGCCTGCATGGCGCCGAAATCATCGCCGACTATAGCCACGAAGCCGATGGAATAAATCGAGGCTCCGGGCGGCGGGGCCGGCGTCATCCGGACGGAATCGAAGCTCAAGGCGGAGAAGCGGGCGACCGACTGCTTCAACTCCGGTTGCGCCGCATAGCCTTCTCTGACAAGTATGGCGCGCATAGCCTGCGGATCGCCGTAATCGGACGCGCCGGAGCCGATGCGGTCGGTCTGCAGGAGGAAGTTTCGCAGCTTGGGCCTGGTCTTTTGGTTATTGACCTCTTCGCCGAAGATTGTGCGACGGTCGTCCTGCGCGTAGAAAGCCGTCCGGCCGAGATCGACACGCAGATCGTTCCAGGGACGGTAAGCCTCGATCGCCACGCGTATGTCGGACGGCGCAGATAACTGCCCGACGACCGCGTTATCGCTGACGCGGCTCCATCGCAATATGAGCGGGGTTTTGTCGTCGAATCTGGACCGCCAGATCAATCGCGCGAAGGAGCCGTCAGGCGCGCAATCGCCCAATTCATAAGACTGAGGGGCGTCTTCGACCGCGTCCCCGGCGCGATAGGTCAAGAACCTCAAGCCGAAAATGTTCAACTCGTTGGTGATGAACACAACGCCGTTGATGTGAGCCCTGTCGTAAGCCCCCACGATTGCGCGACGCGGCGGTTCCTGAGCGGGCGTTTGCGGCGGGCCGACGCCAGGGCGCTGCAAGAGCGCCACCAGCGACAGGGCTGCGATGATGCCCGTGGAGAGTTTGTTCATATAGGCGTAAGCGTCAGTTACAAACCCATTTCGCGGCGCCAAACGCCTCCGCCTAAAGGCGGGACTACGAACGATTTTCAGGGGGAGATTTTGAATGGCGCTGGAATCGCGTAAAATTCACCCGAGATTTTACCTCAATACGCGAAAAACGGAACTCTTCCGCGATGTTATAAAATAAATGGCCACATATGACGACCTGAGCCTCCACGTCAGGCTCTTCTTGAAAAGTTACCCTTTCCGGCGCTACGCGATTGACCCCACGCCGTGCGCGCGTCTGGCGAAGCCGCTCGAACAATCGCGCGTCGCGCTGGTCACGACCGCAGGCTTGCGGACGCCCGACCAGAACGATTTCGACCACTCAGATAAAAGGGGCGACCCGTCGTTCCGGGAAATCCCGAATACGACTGAAACTAGTCTGCTGGTGGAATCGCACCGGAGTTACGCCTTCGACCACGAGGCGGTCCGCGCGGACGCCAACCTGGCGTTTCCGCTCGACCGCTTCCGCGAACTCCAATCGCGGGGCGTGATCGGGGCATTGAACCATCGCCATTTCAGCTTCATGGGTTCGATCGTCGGCCCGCGAAGACTGATTGACGAGACGGCGCCGCAGGTCGCGCGGATGCTCGCCGAAGACCGCGTGGATGTGGCCTTCCTCACGCCCGTCTGACCGATGTGCCAGCAGACGGTCTGTCTGCTCCAGGCTGCTATTGAACGCGCGGGAATAGCGACAGTTTCAATTTCCTTGCTGCGGGAAGTGACTTCGGTGATCAAGCCTCCGAGGGCGTTGTTCGTCTCTTTCCCGATGGGTTATCCGCTCGGCGCGCCGAAGGATGCGCCGTTGCAGCATCGGATCATCGCCGCCGCGCTCGGCTTGCTCGAAAGAAATGACGTTCCGACTCTCGAGGAGTTTAAGTAACGGTACGGTACGGGGAGCGTACCGCTCCTACCTCAATGTATTCAGGGCGGCCTGAACTAAAACGAGGTTCACACGAATGAAAAGTTCAATCACCGCCGCGCTTGAACGATTGTTCAAGCTTTCGGAAAACAACACTACGATCAGAACCGAACTTGCCGCCGGGTTGACGACTTTTCTGACGATGGCCTACATCATCTTCGTCAACCCGCAGATCCTGAGCGAGGCGGGCGTGCCATTTTCGGGCGCGCTGTTCGCGACCTGTCTCTCGGCGGCGGTCGGTTCGCTGATGATGGGCTTGCTCGCGAACTACCCTTTTGCGCTGGCGCCCGGGATGGGGTTGAACGCTTACTTCACCTACACGGTGGTAAAAACAATGGGCTACGACTGGCGCGTCGCTCTGGGAGCGGTCTTCATCTCGGGCGTAGCGTTTCTGATACTGACCCTGGCGCGCGTCCGGGCGATGATCGTCGACGCGATCCCGATGACGATGAAGACCTCGGTCGCGGCGGGCATAGGATTGTTTATCGCCTTCATCGGGCTGAAGAACGCGGGAGTGATCGCGGCCTCCCCCGCGACCTTCGTGACGCTCGGCCACGTCACGTCGAAACCAACGCTGCTCGCGCTCGGCGGCCTGATCGTCACTGCGGCCTTGATTGCCCGCGGATACAAGACGGCGATCATCATTGGCGTCTTCCTCGTAACCTCCGCCGCGATTTTGTTGAACCTGTCGATACTGCCGACCGGCGCGCTTCAGACGCCCGACATAAGCTCGACGTTTATGAAGCTCGACGTGGTCGGGGCGTTGAGGCTCGGCGCATTCGACGTGATCTTCATTTTTCTTTTCGTCGATCTATTCGACACCATCGGGTCGCTGATGGGTCTGGGCAGGCAGTCGGGGTATTTGACGCCCGATGGAAAAATGCCGCGAGTCAACCGCGCGCTCTTCGCCGACGCGATTGCGACCATCGCCGGCTCGATCTTCGGATCGTCGACGGTCGTGACATACATCGAGAGCGCGACCGGCGTGAGCGAGGGCGGTCGCACCGGGCTGACCGCAGTCACAGTCGCCGCGCTCTTCGTTTTGGCCATGTTCTTTGCGCCTGTCGCCGGAGCGATCCCTCCGTTCGCCACCGCGCCGGCCTTGATCATCGTCGGCGCGCTGATGATCGGCGCCGTCACGTCGATCAAGTGGGAGGATATGACCGAAGCGATACCGGCGTTCCTGACCATGCTGGCGATGCCGCTGACGTTCTCGATAGCCAACGGATTGGCGCTCGGATTTATTTTTTATCCGCTGTTGAAGGTTTTGACGGGAAGATGGCGAGAGGCCAGCCCGCTGGTTTACGCGCTGGCAGTGTTATTTGTGTTGAGATACGCCTATCTTGGCGGTGAATGATGTTGTGAGCCCGGTACAGTACCGCGCGCGTAAGCAAGCGGCCGACCGATGAGTCCGCCGCGCAGCCGCCCGCGCGCGGTAGCGGTACCGGCGCCTCAATGTTGCGTGGCCTGATTTGACTTACAGGTTATGCG
>DATEMG010000548.1:0-7000 GCA_035275805.1 Blastocatellia bacterium | reverse complement strand
GGAATGGGGAGTGGGGAATGGGGAATAGGGAATGGGAAAAGGACCCTTGCTTGTTTTCTTCCCCCATTCCCTATTCCCCATTCCCCACTCCCCTTCCCTTCAGTCTTCTCCTGTAGTGTGTTTCAAAATCACGATCGTCAGATCGTCGACGGCGCTGGCGCGGCCTACGAACTTCGTGAGCGCCTCATCGATGCGGTCGCGGATGCCGGCGGCGGAGCGGCCGCGGTTCTTCTGAACGATTTCGATCAGGCGCGCCTCGCCGAACTCCTCGCCCTCTTCGTCCAGGCTCTCGGTGACGCCGTCGGAATAGATGACCATGACGTCGCCGGACTCGATTTCGACCCAACCTTCGCGGTAATCGCCGAACGGCGTGATGCCGACCGGGAAGCCGCCGATGTCGAGCCTCGTCACCTCTCCCGAGGCCCTCGCCAGGAGCGGCGAATTGTGTCCGCCGTTGATGTAGGTCAACTGGTGGGAACGCGGGTCGAGTTCGCTGTAAAAAAGCGTGACGTAGCGGTTGGCCGGCGTGTTGTCGTAAATGTACTGGTTGATCTCGCTGACGATCTCGCTGGCCGACAGCCGCGTCCGCGTGTGCGCGCGCACCGCCGCGTGGATCGACGACATCAACAAGGCCGCGCTGGTTCCCTTGCCCGAAACGTCGCCGAGCGTGATCACGTAACGGCCGTCGGGCTTTTCGATGAAATCGTAATAGTCACCCCCGACCTCGTAGCAGGGGAAGCTGACGCCAACCACGTCGTAGCCGGAGATCGCGGGCGGAGTTTCGGGGTGCAGCCTGAATTGAATTTCGCTGGCGAGGGCCAGCTCGTTGGCCAACCGCTTCTGCTCCTGTTGGACTTCGAGCAGGCGGACGTTCTCGATGCGGATCGCGGCGACGCCGGCGATCAGGGTCAGCAGTTGCAGGTCTCGCTGGGTGAATCGGTTGGTTTGGAACGAATTGTCCACGTAAATCATCCCTGAAATACGCCCCTCGACGGCCAGCGGCACGGCCATCACCGAACGAAGCCCTCCGAGCACGATCGAATGGCGTTCCTGGAACCGGGGGTCCTGCTGCGCGTCCGAGGTCAACACCGACGCGCCCTGTTTCAACACCTGATCGGAAATTGTCCGGCTGATCTCGACGTTGCCCGAATCGTTCGTCGCGGCGGGCGTCCGGGTCCTCATCGCCTTGCATACCAGTTCCGGCGCGCCGTTCGCATCATCCTCGGGCGCCTCGAACAACATTACGTACCCGCGGTCGGCGGGGACGACCTCGAAAACGAAGTCGAGGACCTGGCGCAAAGTCTCGTCCAGCGAGAGCGGCTTGAGCAACGTCAGGCTGACGCGGCTGATTACGGCCAGGGCATTATCCTCTAGACGTTCCGGCAAATGTTCCGGCAAATGTTCCGGCAGTCTTTCCGGGACCGGCGGCGGCGCAAGCGTCGCATGTCCGACGCCGGGCGCGATATGGGTCCTGTAAGGGACTTCCAGCGATGAGAGCAGGTTTGCCGCTGAGTTGCGGGCGTCCGCGACAATCGTCGCTTCGGGCAGCGGCGCGAAACTGGAATCGGAGAAGAGGATGCTCGTGCGGCTTCGCGCCGGCGCGGTGTCGGCGCGCTCGGAATATTCGATCTCGGTCTCGCCGATTCGAATGAGATCTCGATCGCGCAATTGCAACGGGGCGGTCAGCTTCGAGGCGTTGACCATGGTCCCGTTGGCGCTGCCGAGGTCGGCTATCCAAAATACGTCGCCGCGTTTACGCACCTCGGCATGCAGCCGCGAAGCGAATGGGTCTTCGACGCACAGGTCATTGCGGGCCGAGCGACCTATCGTTATTCGAGGTCGGTTCAGATCGACTACGGAATCGCCGCGCGCAGGCGTGGCTCTGACAATCAAACGTGGCATAGGGCAAATTAGACGGGGTGACGAGGCGACGGGGAGACGGGGCGACGGGGCGACAGAGGGACGAATAGATGGAAAGGCAAAGAGACGAAATGATGTTTTCGCACTCCATCTCTCCCTCGCCCTGTCGCCCCGTCTCCCCATCTCCCCGTCGCCCTGATTTCGTCACCTTAAACTGTCCAGAATTTTGTTTACAACCGATTTAGACCTGCTCGGCTTATTCTCATTGATATCTTCAAGTTCATTTTTCATCGACGGAAATTTCCGGTCATCGCGGCGTTTGCTCGCGTCCCGGGCCGCCTTTCTGGTCTGTTTAGCGCCAGATCCGGCGGGGCCGATATAAGGTCCTGCGTCGACGCGCCTGTAATAATCGTAAGCTTCAGCCTGGAGGCCCAATCCGTGATAGGACGAGCCGATGAAATAATAGAGGTCTTTGTCGTCCGGAGTCAGGTTCAGCGCCCGCAAAAACTCGTTGATGGCCGCTCGGTATTCGCGGATGTTGAGATATCTTACGCCTAGCCTCTTATGACCTTCGGCCATGCCGCGCGGGTCAGGCTTCTCATCAACCCCTGCGCCGCTCAAGTCCGCCGGAGGGTTGACGCTCCGGGCCTCGGAAATCCCCAGAGGCGCCAACGGAACCTGGTCGCGGAGAACGGCGACCGGCAGCGATGGAATGGGCGGGCGCGAACGACGTCGCCTGGACAGAGCGTCTCTGGCGCGCTCATCCATCTGCGCGACGGCTTGTTGGCTCTCGATAGCCGCGAGCGCGGCGGCGGCCTGAGGGCTGCTTTGATTAAGCTCGATGATGTTCCGGTACTCCCTGTATGCGGCGCTCCAATTGCCTTTCGCGCGATAAATCTCGGCCAACTGCAATCTGGCGTCGAGGTGTTCCGGCTCGATCCGCAAAATCTCCCGGCAACTCTTCGCAGCGTCCTCATTACGCCCCGCGACTACGTAAGTCTTCGCGAGTAGAAATCGGATCCCCTGATTATTCGGCGCGAGTTCGAGCGCGCGATGAAAATGCTCGATGGCGGCGGCGTATTTTCCCTGGGCGCGCTCCGAGGAGGCTTCCTTGACCAGCCGTGCGCTCTGATCTTCCGGACTTATCAGATTGAGATCACCGTCCGACGGTTGAGCTTGTCCGAGCAGTCGATCGCGGAACATGAGATATGTCGGCGCGGCGAGCAGAACGGCGAGGACGATTATGCCGAGAATGACTTTCGGCCCTATGCTGGATTTGGGCTTGAATCCGGAAGCCTGCATCAGGACCGTCGAAGGCCCGCTGTGCCCGCTGTTCGGCGTCGTATGCGAGATCGAGCGGTTCGCGTTCAAGCGTGACAACCACCCCGTGGCCCTTCGAGCGACGGATTGCCCCATCGCTGCGGCGTTTTTTTGCGGCGCCGTTTTCGCGCCTGATTGCGCAGGCGTATTGGCGACGGACCGCGCGCCTCCTTGCGCCGTCGCCCGGACGAGCGCCTGGTTATTTTGCCCGGCGACGCCCTGACCGGCGCGCGCCGGGCGGGTCATCTGAAGGTTTGCTTCCCCGCTCGGCGCCCGATTTATCGGTCGATTCGCTTTTTGCTCTTCGACTTGCTGATTCGAGGGAGGCGGAGGCGCCGCGGCGCTCCCAGATCCAACTGAAGACTCGGCGGGGGATTCAACCGCCGCCTTCTCTTCGGTCATTCCCTGAATCGACTGCGCGATGATCTCGTTAATTCGGTCGATGCTTTGCCGGTCGGCGTTTTGTTTGATGGCCGCGATGATCAGAGGCCCGGAAGCGCGGATGCGCCGCAACGATTCGCTGATCGCTTTCGGGTCATGCTCTCCGGCTTCGCCGCGGGCGGAAGCGTCGGACGTCCGGTCGCCCGGCCCAGCCTCGGTCTGCCCGGTTTCGTGAGGCGGTTCGGGCTCGGAGGGGTCCGGTCTGATTTCTTTCTCCAGTTTCTTCGTTATCGGTCTGCCGGAGAACTCTACGTTGAACGGAGGCGCCGACGATGACGCGGCGGCCTGGCTGCTCAAATCCGTTCCGCATTGACGGCAGAAACGCGCAGTCGCTCCGTTGGCCGATCCGCATCTCCCACAATAATTCATCGTCATAAGTTTCACCCGTCGAATGATTCGCTCAGGTAAGCTGCGCCGCAAAATCGCAGCGCGGGGGCGTTACGGTGTTTTTTCTGACTGTAATAAGCAGATGGGGAAAATTTTTGGGGCTTAATCATCAGGACATCGTTCAGTTTTTTTATTCTTTGATGACGACGGTCTTCGCCAGCTTGTCATGCCACCCCTGTCGTCTACGATCCCACAACACCCATACGATTCCCAACCCGAAGAACAGAAGGGAGAGTGGGTATCCGACAATATGGCGCAACACAGCGGTCTGATAATCTATGGGGCGGCCGTCAATTCTGACCACACGAACGCCTATGAAGCGCTTGCCGAAACTCTGACCGCGTCGCAAGTAGAAATATATGTAGTTGAAAAAGATCACGAAGGCCGTCGTCAGATAACCGACAACCTCGACGGCTGTCGCGGCCGTCTGAGACGCCCAGCGCCGTTTGATATAAACAGCAAGCACCAGCGTCAGGGCGGGGGCTAGCAGCGTCAGTATGTAATCAAGTAGGAACGCGCTGCAACGCGACCTCCAGTCTGCCAATCCCGGTTCGAATTCCTTCATCAAGTTCAACGGCAAAAATAATCTGGAATAGACAGGATGAACAGGATTTTCCAGGATGTTCAAGATGGCATGTCATCAGCCATTCTTTGGTTAATCCTGGAAAATCCTGTTCATCCTGTCTATGTTCCTTTTATTTTGCACATGCGCTTATCACTTATGAGACCACGAATTTGAGCGTGGTTTCACCGAGTTTGAGTTCGTCGCCGCTAACAAGGACATACGGCCTGCCCTGCGCCAGGCGCACGGAGCCGTTGATGAAAGTGCCGTTGGCGCTACCCAGATCTTCTATGAAAAACTGGTTGCCTTGCGAGATGATCTTCGCGTGGCGGCGTGAGACGCGCGCCGCCGGGTCGTATTTCGACAGATCGACTTCGGGGCGAATGCCGCGATTCGGGTCCATCCGCCCGATCAGGTTTTCGCTGTCGGAGTTGAGCGAAAATTGCGCGCTCATCTCGTTAGTGCCCATCACGACCAGCCTGGCCGTGGTCCGCTTGGAAGGCTGGCGCGCCCCGCAGTAGGCGCAGAAGACGTCGTCTCTGGCCAGGTCCCTGCCGCAGTTAACGCAGGCGGAGCCGGAACTTTGCGGCGACTCAAATGCGGGCGGCGGGGCGACTTCAGGTCGATCCGGACGTTTGCCATCCTGAAAAAGCCGCAGGTGGTCCTTCAAACGTTCGCCGAACGCGGAAGCCGAAGCGAACCGGTTCTCAGGTTTGTGCTCAACAGCGCGACAGATCATCTCTTCCATCTCAGGCGTGATGGCCGGGTTGATCTGTCGGGGTTTAGGATTTTTCGTAAAGTCGAAGATCAGCAGCGGGTTGTCCTGCGGGTCATGGCCCGTCAGCAGGTGAAACATGGTCGCGCCCAGACTGTATATGTCGGAACGCTTCTCGACATTGCCGGCGAACAACTCAGGGGGCGCGTAGCCCATCGTGCCGATGGCGGTCACGCCCTTCTGCGTCGGGGCGACGAAGCGCGCGATCCCGAAATCCACGAGCATGACGCGGTTGGTCCGCGCGTCGATCATCAGGTTCGCGGGCTTCAGGTCTCTGTAAATGATCGGGGGCTCCTGCGAATGTATGTAATCGAGCACGTCACAGGTGTCCATCCCCCATCTGGTGACGGTGAACTCATCGACTTTGCCTCCGGACAGGCGCTGCCGGGTGGCCAGATCGCCGCCGTCAATATATTTCATCACCAGGTAGTAACGGCCCCGGTCGTTGTCGAAAAAGTACTGGTAGATCGTCGGGATCGAGGGGTGATCCAGACTCGCGAGCAAATCGGCCTCGCGTTTGAAGTCCTCAATGGCTTTCGCGCGCGAGCTCTCGTCGGCGAACATCTCGACCATCTCTTTGACGGCCACGGGGCGGTTGGCGAGATTGAGGTCCTCGGCCAGATACACCGACCCCATGCCGCCGCCACCGATCCGTCTGGTGATCTTGTACCGGGCGCCCAGCAAAGTTCCTGGGGCCAGTTGAATTCCTGTTGGCGTGTTGCCGGAAGCGGTCATACTTATAACTCCGGTGCGCGCCGGGTTCCCCGCCGCGACCGCATTATTGATTTGTGTGTCCTGCCAAGCGCCACATTCACCACAAAATGGATCACCAACTGTGGTTCGCGCTCCGCATTCGGGACAGTAAGGCATAACTCATCGCTAAATTTTCAACTCAGGACAAATTTGAGAAACGTTTTGCCTACGATTATCTCGTCACCGTTTTTAAGTGGTTGTTTGGCGCCGGGCGACAGGCGCGGCCCACGGTTGACGAATGTGCCGTTAGTGCTCCCGAGGTCCTCAATCCAATACTGGTTATTCAAAAACTGTATTTTGGCGTGACGGCGCGAGACCTTGGCTTCGGGATCGTCCTGATCAAGGTCGACGTCCGGGAAGATGCCCCCGTCGGCGTCCCAGCGGCCGATCATCGCCTCGATTCCATTGATCGGAAACTCCTTGCCGACCTTTCCGCCGCGCTGAATGATCAGTTTGGCGCCTGGCGCCGGGCTGCTTTTCTCGTCGCTCGAAGCTAGACGCCTTACGCCCTCGGCGTCTCCGCCGCCGCGCAGCGCGTTGGTCTGCCCGTTGAAGGCGCCGGTCTGATTCGGCGGTTGACCGCTGCCCTGAGTTCTGTGCGCGCCCGCCTCCGCGATATTTGGAGGCGGCTGAAAATTAGCGGCCTGAGACGCAGCCGGAGGGGCTGACGAAGAGGCCGGATTCAGGGCGGAATCGGATGCTCGATTCGAAGATTGATCCCTGGCGCGATCGGCGCCTAGACCCGGTGGGCGGTCCGCCGAGTCGCCGGACGAAGGGCGCGAGGGCGGCGGCGGCGGCGGATATGGCGTCGCGGGTTTGGGCGTGACGCTGTCATTTGCATTCGTAAATGACGGCGGCGGCGGCGGCGCAACCTGTGTAACGAACTGAGCCGCTGGTGGCGC
>DATEMG010000547.1:0-3101 GCA_035275805.1 Blastocatellia bacterium | reverse complement strand
GGAGATTTTGTCTCCGCTGTCTCCGCTACCGAGGTAAATGATGATGGAAAAGAATTTGCGGAGCGGAGAAAAGAAACGGAGTCGGATGCGGAAAATCTTTGTCTCCGCTCGCGCATTCATTCTGAAATCAATGATTTAGATCATGTAGCGGAGACAGCGGAGATAGAATTCCCGGAAACAAGGGAAGAGAGTTTTTCGGAGGCGCATGAGGCATATGCCTCCGCCCCGGCCATTGTCGCCCTCGACACCGAGACCGAACCTTTCGACGAGAAACGCGGCATCGGACCCCGCAACGCCAAGATGATCGGGCTTGCCCTGTCATTCGACGGGGCGGGGAAGACCGATTACATGACCACCCCGGAAGCCTGGCCGCTTCTGATGCCTGAGTCTGACCAGACCGTGATCTTCCACAACGCCAAGTTTGACCTGGGAGTCTTGAAGCGGACCGGACTCCCAGCGCCCATCGCATGGGAAGACACCTTGATCGCCTCTCATTTGCTTGACGAAACCGGCGAACACGGACTGAAGCCGCTGGCGAAAGAGCATCTCGGCATAGACGATCCGATGACCTTCGAGGAAGCCGACCGGATGCGGCTGCTCGATCCTGAAGTCTTCAGCGAGTACGCCCGCAACGACGCGCGGTATACGTTCAGGCTGTGGCCGAAGTTTCGACGGGAGATGGAACGGCAGGGGCTGATGGCCGTCTACGAGTTAGAGAAGGCTGTCACGCCTGTGGTGATGGCGATGGAAGACGCCGGCATGAAACTCGACATTCAGCAGATGGACGAGATGCGCCGCGAGGTCCAGACCGAGGCCGACAATATCGAGTCCGAAGTTTATGAGCGCGCCGGATGCCGTTTCGACCTGCACTCGCCGCAGAAGGTCGCCGCGATCCTCTTCGATAATCTCGGCGTCCCGTCGAAGAAAGAAACAAAAGGGGGACAACGCAGCGTAGATCGTGAAGCGCTCGAAGACGTTCGAGGATACCATCCGGCGGTCGACGCGGTCCTGCGCTACCGAGAAATAGACAAGCTGGCCTCGACCTTCCTGAGCGTCCTGCCGTCGTTCGCCGATGAAGCCGGGCGCATCCATCCCGAATTCAAGCAACTCGGCGCGACGTCGGGCCGCTTCTCCTGCTCGAACCCGAACGTCCAGCAAATCCCATCACGATCGGAGCTCGGCAAGAAACTGCGCCGGATGTTCGTCGCCGACGAAGGAAATGCGCTTGTCGTGGCCGACTGGTCGCAGATGGAATTGCGAATCCTGGCGCAGTACTCGAAGGATCCGCTCTTACTCTCGACTTACCAGTCCGGGACCGAAACCGACCTGCACACGCTCACCGCCTCGAGGATGTTCGGCAAAGCCGAGGCCGACGTAAGCCAGCCGGAGCGCGCCGTGGCCAAGATGATCAACTTCGGGATCGCCTACGGCATCACGTCAATCGGCCTGTTCAACCGGCTGCGGCCGCAGGGCGTCGACGTGACGCTCGAACAGTGCGAGCTGTTCATCACCGACTATTTCAAAGCGTATTCCGGCGTCAGGAAGTTTCTCGACCAGGTTGAGCCGAGATTGCGCGAGCGAGGATACGTTCGCAACTGGTCTGGCCGGCGGCGCAGGGTGTCGGGAAGGACGGCGCGCGAAGTCCGCCAGGCGCAGAACTTCATAATCCAGTCCACCGCCGCGGATATGGCGAAGACAGCGATGGTTCGGCTCCATTCAGCATTGCCGGAAGGCACAAGGTTTATCGCGATGGTTCACGATGAGTTCATCGTCGAGTGTCGCCGCGAACTGGCCGAAGACGTTCGCGCTCTGATGGTCGAAGCTATGCAGGCGGCGCCGGACGGCTTCATAGTGCCGATGGTCGTCGAGGCGAAGATCGCCGACAACTGGGGAGACGCGAAATGAAAAGTTTGTCCGAAGGAGGGACGGAATGTTTTCTGACGACGACTCGCGTGACGCGCTTATGTTCGTTATAGGCACGCTGCTTATCATCTCGCTGATTGTCGAGATCAGCGTCTTTGCGAGAGGGCTGGACTGATGAATTACATGGCTGTTTGCAAATTTTGCAACGCCGCCGAACCGCGGAGGCGACGGCCGGTTCCGCAGATCGGCGCGGTCGCTTGTAGTGGATCGGATGGCGGAGCATTAGATGATGGAGCATTAATCTATAGCGCGAGACCAGGGCAAGAAACGCGTCGTCGGTTGAATCGCCCGATGTCGAAGCCGGGCGGACGGACTTCACGTACAAAGGAAAAGAGGCAGTAAGTTTTTTGCCCGCGCGTCATGGCCGCTCGCGCGCGGACAGTAGGGAAGTCGAGCGGCACAATCGAATAACCTGAGGGATATGCCAGTGGATGTAATGAAAAACGACGACACGGCGGCGACGAAGGCCGCCCTCGTCGAGAAGTATAAGCGCGAAGAGCCTACGGTCTTCGCCTTCTACGGCGGCTTCGAGGCCCGCGGCGAAGCCAAATCAAAGAATGTAGTCGTCGGAGCCATCAAACTTTTATTCAATAACTTCTTTCCCGTCCGCGTACTGATCACCGACGGCGCGTCGAAGGAACAGGCGCTCGAGTTCTTGCGGATGGTGATGGAGGACGTCGAGCGCAACGGCGTACATCAGGCGCCCCATGATTTCCACGACCCATCGGAAACCTGGAGGGACGCGCCGCCCCGCTGCGCCCTCTGTTCGGCGGCAGACGTGGACGGTGGCATTCGGTGGCACAACGAACGCCGCCTCTGCCGGGAGTGTTGGCGCGAGGCCCGCGAAGCTAACGAAGGTCTCTGAGGCCGTGGAATAGACGGGGCGTTGAACCTATGGATCAAACTACACACACACACACAAGAAAGTCTCGGTTGATCAAACTGAACGAACACCAAGGCCGGGCCGACGAAATCCCGCCGGCGCTGCGAGCTTTGCTCGTCGCCCTACGATCCGCCCTGCTGATGGCGGCCGACGCGATAGCCGATTACCTGGGCCTCGCGAAGCGCCGGCGAGATTTCGATTGAACGGCGCGCGCTTCGTGGTATGATGCGCGCGTTGAAAGTTCAATAGGACGGCTCGCGCCTTGAGCGTGAGCAGGCCGCCAAAAGAGAGAACA
>DATEMG010000546.1:0-5290 GCA_035275805.1 Blastocatellia bacterium | reverse complement strand
TTCCGCTGGAAGTCGCTCCTGACGGAGCTTGATTGTTGTTTTCGCCGCGTTTTATAAACATTGCCCCCAGAAGGGACTGGAGATCCGGAAACTTCGCGGGGAAATCAATCGGCTTATTTTGACACGATTCCTCAACAAATCTTTAAGCGCATGAGCGGTGCGCCTCAAACAGAAAGTCCGACATGAAAGCCACTGAACGGTCTTGCTCACTTCATATCGGGGCAAATGTTTTGCCGCAAGGGGGAGCGCATTTTCGCGTTTGGGCGCCACGACGCCATACGGTCGAGGTCGTCATCGAGGGCAGGGACGAACGCGACTCCAATAACCGGGCATTTGAGCTTGCGCCGGAAGGCCAGGGTTATTTCTCCGGCGTGATCCGATCTGTGGGCGACGGCGCCCTTTACCGCTTCCGTCTGGACGGCGGGGAGCGACTCTATCCGGACCCGGCTTCGCGCTATCAACCCGAAGGCCCGCACGGCCCGTCGCAGATCGTCGATCCGAAGAAGTTCGAATGGACCGATCATGACTGGCGCGGAGTGAGTCCGCGCGGCCAGGTCATTTATGAAATGCACGTCGGGACGTTTACGCGCGAAGGCGTGTGGGCTGCCGCCGCGCGCGAACTCGACGAACTCGCCCGTTTGGGAATAACCGTGGTCGAGGTCATGCCGGTGGCCGACTTCCCCGGGAAATTCGGCTGGGGCTACGACGGCGTGAATTTATTCGCGCCGACGCGCCTTTACGGATTCCCCGACGACTTCAGACGCTTTGTCGATCGCGCGCATGCGGCCGGCCTCGGCGTCATTCTCGACGTCGTCTACAATCACCTGGGGCCGGACGGGAACTATCTGAAGGAGTTCGCCGAAGATTACTTCACCGAAGGCTACACGACCGATTGGGGCGACGCGATCAATTTCGGCGGGGAGAACGCCGAGCCCGTTCGCGAATATTTCATCGCCAACGCCTGCTACTGGATCGACGAATTTCATCTCGACGGGCTGCGACTGGACGCGACGCAGAACATCTATGACCTGTCAGATGATCACATCCTGGCCGCCGTCACGCGCCGCGCCCGCTCGTCCGCGCGAGGGCGTTCGATCATCGTCGTCGCCGAAAACGAGCCGCAGGAGACTGTCCTCGTCCGGCCGCCGGAGCAGGGCGGTTACGGAATTGACGCGCTCTGGAATGACGACTTCCATCACAGCGCAATGGTGGCGATGACCAGGCGCAACGAAGCCTATTACAACGACTACCTGGGCAAGCCGCAGGAGTTCATTTCGGCGGTCAAATACGGCTATCTCTACCAAGGCCAGTGGTGCAAATGGCAGGAGTGGCGGCGCGGTACGCCCAGTCTGAAGATTCCGCCCACGGCCTTCGTCACCTTCATTCAGAACCACGATCAAATAGCGAATTCGGGGCGCGGCGAGCGATGCCATCAATTGACCAGCCCCGGACTTTACCGGGCGATGACGGCGCTCACGCTACTCGCCCCGGGCACGCCGATGCTTTTCCAGGGGCAGGAGTTCGCCGCGTCAAGCCCCTTCCTCTTCTTCGCCGATCATAACGAGGAGTTAGCTCCGCTCATCCGTAAGGGGCGCGCGAATTTCCTCGCGCAATTCCGTAGTCTTTCGACGCCTGATTTTCAGGCCATTCTCGACGACCCCTGCGACGAGCGGACGTTCGAGCGGTCGAAACTCCTCCTGTTCGAACGCGAGCGCCATTCGGCGATATACGAGATGCATAGAGATCTGCTGAGACTGCGGCGCGAAGACGCCGTCTTCGGCGGCGCTGCAGTCGGTGTTGACGGGGCGGTTCTCGGCGACGAGGCCTTCGTCTTGCGGTTCTTCGGCGACGACGACCGGTTGTTGCTCGTCAATTTCGGACTCGATCTGAACCTCATCCCCGCGCCAGAACCGTTGCTCGCGCCCCCCGAAGGAAAGGAATGGCGAGTTCTATGGTCGAGCGAAGACCCGCGCTATGGAGGGATGGGCGCGCCGCCGCTCGACCCGGAAGAGAAGTGGTTCTTGCCCGGCCACGCGGCGATGGCGCTCTGCCCCGCGACGATGCCGGATGAGAAGATTCTGGCAGCCATGCGGCAAAGGGAGGCTGAGTGGAGAGGGGAGAGGAAAAGACGATGAGCGAAATGCCCCTTACAGTACCGCGCGCGTAAGCAAGCGGTCGACACGGAGAGGCGATGAGTGAAATGACCCGACGCATCGAATGGCCAGGAAAGCATGACACAGAGGACTTTCTCAGGAAGGAGTGGCTCGTCACCAACGGCCTCGGCGGTTACGCGTCGGGCACGCTCGCCGGCGTCGCGACTCGCCGATTTCATGGGCTGCTGATTGCGGCGCTGCCCGCTCCGCTAGGCCGCACGATGATGTTCAACCATTTGATCGAGCTGCTGAGTCTGCCCGGCGGTCCGACGGTCCAGCTTTGCGGCGAAGAATATAGGCCCGATGAGGTAGCGATGCCCTGCGCCGACGTCCTGTCCGAATTCCGCCTGGAGATGGGGCTGCCCGTATGGCGATACGAGGTCGCCGGCGTGACGCTGGAAAAGCGCGTGGTGATGCCTCACCTGCAGAACACGGTTCACGTCAATTACAGGCTGATTTCGGGCCGTGACCCGGTGAGAATCGAACTGCGGCCTGCCCTCCATTTCCGCCCGCACGAAGGTTTGGTGAGCGTCCCTCCCTCCGATCCTTATACGCTGGTGATTGTCGAGGACAGGTACGAGATCATCGGGGGGCCGGATTACCCGCCGCTGCGGATGCGTTTGCTCGGCGAGAGCGCTTCGTTGACTCTGGACCGCGGCGTCATCAAAGACATCTTCTATCGCGTAGAGGCGCGGCGCGGTTACGACTCGCAAGGCGTCTTGTGGAGTCCGGGATATTTCAGCGGCTACTTGCGGCCCGACAGTGATGTTACGCTGATCGCTTCGACCGAACCCTGGGCGACAATTTACGCGCTCTCGCCGCGCGAGGCGCTGCCCGCCGAAATCGAGCGCCGCGAGCGGCTGCTGTCGACGGCCACGGCGCCGGCGCAAACCGGCTTCGGCGGGGAAATGGCGCTGGCGTCGGACCAGTTCATCACCATTCCCGCCGGGCGCGTCGAAGAGGCCGCGCGGGCCCGCGCCGCCGGCGACGAGGTCCGAACGGTAACCGCCGGCTATCACTGGTTCACCGACTGGGGGCGAGACACCATGATCAGCCTGGAAGGGCTGACACTCGTCACGGGGCGGTTGGCCGAGGCCGGTTGGATACTCCGGACTTTCGCTCATCACGTGCGCGACGGATTGATCCCGAACCTGTTCCCGGAAGGCGAAAGGGAGGGGCGCTATCACACGGCCGACGCGACGCTCTGGTTTTTTCATGCGCTCGACCGCTACTTCCAGGCGACGATCGACCGCGAGACTCTGCGGCTAATCCTTCCCATCCTGCGCAACATCGTGAGCCATCACATTCATGGCACGCGGTTCGGCATCGGCGTCGACCCGCGCGACGGACTGCTCAGCCAGGGCGCGGCGGGCTATCAGCTCACGTGGATGGACGCGAAGGTCGGCGATTGGGTGGTCACCCCGCGCCGAGGCAAGGCTGTCGAGATCAACGCGCTCTGGCACAACGCGCTGCGGCTGCTCGCCGAATGGACGTTCGAAGAGGACGCCGGGAACGACCAGGAGGCTGAAGCGCTCGTCGAGCGCGCGGAAATAGTCCGCCAATCGTTCAACCGCCGGTTCTGGTACGACGAGGGCGGCTACCTTTACGACGTCGTCGACGGCGAACGCGGCGACGATCCGGCCTGCCGCCCGAACCAGTTGTTGTCTTTCTCGCTGAAGTTTCCGGCCCTCGATGAAGACAAATGGAAACCCGTGCTCGACGTGGTCACAGATCGGTTGTTGACGCCGGTCGGCCTGCGCTCGCTCGCGCCAGGCCACCCCGATTACAAGCCGACCTATGACGGCGACCTGCGCTCTCGCGACGCGGCTTATCACCAGGGAACGGTCTGGGCCTGGCTGATCGGGCCGTTCATCGACGCCTGGCTCAAAGTGTACCCGGGCCAGTATCAGCGCGCGCGTCGATTCCTTGACGGGTTCGAGGGACGCCTAAGCGAAGCCTGTGTCGGTTCGATCAGCGAGATCTTCGACGCCGAAGGCAATTACGCGCCGCGTGGCTGCGTGGCTCAAGCGTGGAGCGTCGCGGAGGTCTTGAGATGCTATGTAAAAACGTCGCCGTGACTATAGATTCCAAGAAGGAGAATTTCAGACACGAATGAACACGAATGAAGGCAAGTAGAACACAAATAGACTATCAGGATCAGGAAACTGATCGCTTTGTTAACGAAGGTATTTAGCACAACTTGAGGCGACCAGTCAGTAGCGCGAGCGGTAGCGAGCGGAGCCTTTGCCGAAAGCCGCTCGCTACCGTTCGCGCTACTGATCCGGATAAATTCTTTGGCCCGGAGCTTGCTAAATATTCGCGGTATGAGTTTTGACAATAAGAAATTACGTGTACTCGTGCTTACGCATGGCGAGGCCGAGACTTTGCTGGGAAATTTATTGAAACTCGACAACGTGGAGGTCGCCGGCGTCTTTGTCGAGACCGAGGTGAACCGCCGGGTCTACGGATTGAGCGATAAATTGCGCCGCTCGATACGCTACGAAGGTTACGCCGCGACGGCGCTGAAGGGGCTGCGCGCGCTCGCCGGGCGCGGCGGTTCGGGACGGAGCGCGACGGATCAGATCCGCCAGAACCAACTATCGTTGGGCCGATTCGCCGAAGACCTCGGCCTGTCAGTAAATTTCCTGGCGAACTATCACACCGAAGAAGCGATGGGGTTGATGCGCGCGGCGGAGGCCGACCTGGGCGTCGTCTGGGGAACGAACATCCTGAAAGAATGCGTCTTCAGGATTCCGCGCCTCGGCTCGATCAATATACATCAGGGGCTTGCGCCGTATTACCGCGGCGGGCCTCCGGTATTCTGGGAGCTGTACAACGGCGAACGCGAGATCGGTGTTACGGTGCATTTCGTTGAGTCGAAGGTCGACACAGGCGAGATAATCGCCCAGGAGACCTTGCCACTCATCTACGACTACTCATACGGCCTCAATTACGAAGCGTTCATCGCCAACTATCGCTCGCGGATGATGGATCATTGCGTGCGGCTGATGGTCAACGCGGTGAGATTGATCGCCGACGGCGCGGCCAGGCCCAGGCCGCAGAACACCAACCTGGGAACGCGCTACCGCCTGCCGGTCAAACATGAGAAGGATGAATTGCGCCGCCGGCTGCGAATG